>JAPSJU010000013.1:0-18239 GCA_031178025.1 Agromyces sp.
GCGGCTCGCTGATGCGTGCGCGCCGGGTCATCTCCGCCGTCGACTCCCACACGGAGGGGATGCCGACTCGGGTCGTCACGGGCGGCGTCGGACAGATCCCCGGCGCGACCATGAACGACAAGCGGCTCCACGCCATGGAGCACCTCGACGGGCTTCGCGGCCTGCTCATGAACGAGCCCCGCGGGCACGCGTCCATGTCGGGCGCGCTGCTGCAGGCACCCACCCGCCCCGACGCCGACTGGGGCGTCGTCTTCATCGAGGCGAGCGGCTTCCTGCCGATGTGCGGGCACGGCACGATCGGGGTGGCGACGGTGCTCGTCGAGACCGGCATGGTCGACGTCGTCGAGCCGGTCACCGAGATCCGGCTCGACGTGCCGGCCGGCCTCGTCGTGGCTCGCGTGGAGGTGGAGGACGGCCGCGCGAAGCGGGTGACGATCGAGAACGTGCCGAGCTTCGTCGAGCGACTCGACGAGGAGATCGACGTGCCCGGATACGGGACGATCCCGTACTCGATCGCGTTCGGAGGCAACTTCTACGCCCTCGTCGACCTCGATGCGGTCGGGCTGCCGTTCGACCGCTCGCGCCAGGACGACATCGTGCGTGCCGGCATGGCGATCATGGAGGCGATCAACACGACGGCCCCGCCCGTGCATCCCGAGCTGGGCGGCGCGAACCACGTGCATCACGTCGAGTTCATCGCCCCCGGCTCGGATGCGATGCGATCCCGGCATGCGATGGCCATCCATCCCGGTTGGTTCGACCGCTCGCCGTGCGGCACCGGGACGAGCGCCCGGATGGCGGAGCTGCACGCCCGCGGCGAGCTCGGCCTCGCCACCGACTTCGTCAACGAGTCCTTCATCGGCACCGAGTTCACGGGCAGGCTGCTGCGGGAGACGACGGTCGGCGGCGTGCCGGCGGTGGTGCCGACGATCACGGGGCGGGCCTGGGTCACCGGGATCGGCCAGTACTTCCTCGACGAGGACGACCCCTTCCCCGAGGGATTCGTCTTCTGATGTCCCTCGAGCCGGGAGTCGTCGTGGAGCTCGACCCCATCGCCGAGCGCAGCGCCCGAGCGGTTCGGCCGTTCGCCGCCACCGAGCCTCGCGCGCGGGCCGCGGCGTTGGTCGCCGTGGCCGACGCGCTCGATGGGCATGCGGCCGAGCTCATCGACCTCGCGATGCGCGAGACCGGCCTGGCCGAGCCGAGGCTCGCGGGTGAGCTGCGGCGCACGACGAACCAACTGCGCCTCTTCGCCGAGGTGATCGTCGACGGGGGCTACCTCGACGCGCGCCTCGACGAGGCCGACCCGGCGTACGTCATCGGGCCGAGACCGGATGTGCGCCGGGTCCTCGAACCGCTCGGGCCGGTACTCGTCTTCGCGGCCTCGAACTTCCCGTTCGCGTTCTCGGTCGGCGGCGGCGACACCGCTGCGGCGCTCGCCGCGGGATGCCCGGTCGTCGTGAAGGCGCATCCGGGTCACCCCGAGCTCTCCCGGCGCACCGCCGCGATCGTGACGGGCGCCCTCGAGGCGTCCGGCATGCCCGACGGCGTGTTCCAGCTCGTCGAGGGCGAGGCCGAGGGGGTCGCGCTGCTGCGCGACGAGCGCATTCGCGCCGCCGCCTTCACCGGGTCCACGCGGGTCGGACGGCTCCTCGCCGGCATCGCGGCCGCTCGCCCGAGGCCGATTCCGTTCTACGGCGAACTCGGCAGCGTGAACCCCGTCTACGCGACCGCGGCGGCGGTCGCCGCCGAGCCGGGGCTGCTGTCCGGGTTCCTCGCCTCCGTGTCCGGTTCCGCAGGTCAGCTCTGCACGAAGCCGGGATTCCTCTTCGTGCCGGAGGGCGCTCCGCTCGACGATCCGGGCGAACTGTCGCCCCCTGCGGAGCATCGGCTGCTCTACCCCGGCATCGGCCGCGCCTTCGAGGAGCGTCGCGCGGCCGTGCTCGGCGCCGAGGGCGTGACCGTGCTCGTCGAGGGCTCGGTGCGCGTCGACGAGTCGGAGCAGCGGTTCGCGACCCCGACCGTCGTGGAGGTCGGCGTGGAGCAGTTGCTCGCCCAGCGCGACGCCCTGCTCGAGGAGTCGTTCGGGCCGTTGTCGGTGATCGTCCGGTACCGCGAGCTCGGCCGACTGCCCGAGCTGCACCGCGAGCTCTTCCCCGGCAACCTCACGTCGACGCTGCATGCGACCGAGGCGGATGCGCCGGCGGTGGCCCCGCTCGTGGAAGCGCTCGCCGAGACGAGCGGGCGCGTGCTGTTCGGCGGCTGGCCCACCGGCGTCTCGGTCACCAACGCGATGCAGCACGGGGGCCCGTTCCCGGCGACGACGACGGACTCGACGAGCGTCGGCACGGCGGCCATCACGCGGTTCCTGCGTGGAGTGGCGTACCAGGACGCCCCGCAGGCGCTGCTGCCGGCGGCGCTGCGCGACGACAACCCCTGGGGAGTGCCGCAGCGGCGCAGCGCGGCGGGTCGATCGGCGGGCTGGGGCACGCTCACGGGCGAGTACTGAGAGCCGGGTCCGCGCCGGTCAGCGCAGGGTGAATCCCGCCGCGAGCGGGTCGTCGGCGTCGAGCTCGAATTCCGATCGCCCGACCCGGTAGGCCTGCCCGCTCACTTCGGGGATCACTCCGTCGTCGGTGCGCGCGGCGACCCGGGCGAGGAAGCGCGTGCCGATGATCGAGTCGTGCGTGAGGACCTCGCCGTCGCCGAGCACACCGCTCGCGGCGAGACGGGCGACGCGCGCGGCCGTTCCCGAGCCGCACGGGCTGCGGTCGACCTCGCCGTCGGCGAAGACCGTGACATTGCGCTGCCACGGGCCGTCGGCGGTGCGGCCGAGATCGTCGAACAGGATGGTGCCGTAGACGCCCGAGAGCCGATCGTCGGCGAGCTGCGCCGCGGGATGCGCGTCGAGCGCCCACTTGATCTCCCGGCCCAGCCGGATGAGCTCCGTCGTGTGGGCCGGCGTCACCTCGAGCCCGAGCGCCGTCGCAGGCAGCGTGGCGTAGACGGCACCGCCGAAGACGAGGTCGACGGTGACCGCACCGGCGCTGGTCGTGAGCGGGATGTCGGTCGCGAGCACCCGTGAGGCCACGTTGCGGAAGATCACGCCGGTGGTGCGGCCCGCCGCGCGCTGCACGCGCGCCTGGACGCGACCGCTCGGCACGTCGATCGTGACGGTCGCCTCTCCGTCGTCGGGGGCGGGCACGCGACCGGTGCGCACCGCCCAGGCGCCGAGCGCCATGGTTCCGTGTCCGCAGGCCGTCGAGAAGCCGTCCTTGTGCCAGAAGAGCACCCCGAAGTCGGCGCCGTCGTCGTCGGGGGGCGTGATGAACCCGCCGTACATGTCGTCGTGCCCACGCGGCTCGAGGCAGAGGAAGCGGCGGACCGCGTCGGGTTCCCCGGTCGCGGCGTGCACACGCCGAGCGGCGACCGTGTCACCGTCGGTCGCCACGCCCTCGACGATGCGGAACGGCTCACCCGCGGTGTGCCAGTCGTCGGTCGTCCAGCGCATCACGCCACCGCCGCCCGGGCCACGGCGAGGTCCTGCCAGCCCATGCCGCAGGTCTTCAGCACCCGCGGCCGATCGGTCGCGACGGATGCGCTGCCGTCGATGATCGCGGCCATGGACACGAGCGCATCCGGTCGCAACCGCCCCTCGGCGATCGCCAGGATGACGTCGCCGGCCTCGGTGCGGGCCACGCGTTCGGTCTCGACGATGACCTGCGAGCGGCCGAGCAGCTCGCCGTCGAGCTCGCGCCGGTCGGCCTCGTGCGAGCCGATCGCGACCACTGCAGCGTGGTTCCGGACGAGCTCATGCGGGAAGAGCGGCTCCTGCGCGGTCGTGGCGCAGACGATGATGTCGGCGTCGGCGACGTCATCGGCCGTGCCGTGGGCGACATCCAGACCCGGTGCGGAGACCGCCTCGACGGCGCGGCGGGTGCGGTCGTCGTCGCGGCCGATGAATCGGACGCGCTCGATCGGCCGGATGGCGCGCATGGCCGCGACGTGCCGGATGCCCTGCGGACCGGTGCCGAAGACCACGAGCGAGCCGGCGTCGTCGGCGGCGGCGACGTCGAGCACGGCGGCCGATACGGCCGGGGTGCGGATGCTCGTGAGTTCGGTGCCGTCGAGCAGCGCGAGCGGCGTGAGCGTGACCGCGTCGAGCACGATGTAGATCGCCTGGATGCGCTCGAGCCCGCGGGCCGGGTTGCCAGGGGCGACGGTCGCGAGCTTCTGGCCCGCGTACGCGCCGAGCTCCGCCGGCATGAGCAGCAGCTGGCCGTGCCGCACGTCGACGATGGACCTCGCCGGGTCGTCATCGGGATCGAAGCCGTCGCGAAGCGCCGTCTGGATGGCCCGGATGGCCGCGTCGATGCCGACGCGTCCGGCGAGCTGCTCATGGTCGAGGAGACGGAGCCCGTCGAAGATACCCGGCATAGTAATATGTTACACGGTACCTAGAGCCCGGTGCGGGCGGCTCGTGCGAGCGCGTCGCGGCAGGCGACGACCGCCGGGCGCGCCGCGGCGGCGTGACGCGTCGACGTGAAGACCTCGCGCTCGGGACGCGCCGGCAGGTCGACGAGCGTGACGCTCGGCGTCTCACCGGCCCACACGAGGTCGGGCAGCACGCCGACGGCGTTGCCCGACCGGATGAGCCGGATGTGCGCCATGAGGTCGGCCGTCTCGAACCGCACGTCGGGCTCGAACCCCGCGTTGCGGCAGAGCTGCTCCGCCCACTCCCGCGAGGCCGTGCCTTCGGGCTCGAGCACCCAGGGCAGTCCGGATGCTGCGGCGAGTCCTGACCCGACGGCCGCCGTGCCGGGGGGAAGCGCCAGCCGGATGGCGTCGGCGGCGAGGTGCACGCGATCGAGGTCGTCGCGATGCGCGCGCGTGTACCCCGGGTACTGCTCCGCGACGACCAGGTCGAAGTCGCGGGCCGCGACGTCGAAGAGGGCGAGCTCCGGCTCGCGCTCGGTGACCTCCACCCGGAGCGCGGGATGCTCCGTGCGCAGGAAGGTGAGCGCCCGGGGGACGACCGCGTGCGCCGCCGACTGGAACACGGCGATGCGCACGGTGCCTCCGACCGCGGTGAGGGAGCGGGCGACGTCCGCTTCGGCCTCCTCGAGGCGATCGAGCACGGCGCGCGCGTGTGCGACGAGCACCTCCGCCTGGGGAGTGAGCTGCACGCGCCGTCCGACCTGCGCGAGGAGCGGGACGCCCACCTCGCGTTCGAGCACGCTCAGCTGCTGGGAGACCGAGGAGGGACTGTACGAGAGGGCCTCGGCGACCGCCGAGAGGGTGCCGCGCTGGCTCAGCTCCACGAGCAGCCTCAAGCGTCGCACATCGAGCATCGGCGACCTCCGGCATCAGAGCAACGTTCGGGTTTCCCGAACAGTATGCGTCAGAATCATGCGCTGTACCGAATGGATACGCCGTCGCATACTGATTCCGACCGGCGCGCGAACTCGGCCCGCCCGAAGCAAAGGACACTACCCTCGTGACCATGTCGAACGCCGCCACGGACGCCCGGCCGAACACCGAGCACGTCGTCGCACTCGTGCGACGCTGGCTCGCCGAGAGTGCCGACCACCCGGTCGACCCGGCCGCCGCGCGCCTCGCCGGGGTGCTGAAGGATCCGAACGGCCTGGCGTTCACCGTCGGCTTCGTCGACGGCGTCATGCGGCCGGAAGACCTCGGCGTCGCCGGCCGCAGCCTCGAGCAGGTCGCGAAGCTCACTCCGAGGTTCCTGCCCTGGTACCTCCGAGCCGCGATCCGCGTCGGCGGGGCGATGGCGCCCGCGTTCCCCTGGGTCGTCATCCCCATCGCGCGGCGCGTGCTGCGCGCGATGGTCGGGCACCTCGTGCTCGACGCGACGCCGGCGAAGCTGGGCCCCGCGATCGCGAAGCTGCGCGAGTCGGGCAACCGCCTGAACCTCAACCTCCTGGGCGAGGCCGTGCTCGGCGAGGGCGAGGCCGACCGGCGCCTGCGCGGCACCTACGAATTCCTCGCTCGCGACGACGTCGACTACGTCTCGGTCAAGGTGTCGAGCGTCGTGAGCCAGCTGTCGATGTGGTCCTTCGACGACGCCGTGCAGAAGGTCGTCGCGAAGCTCACCCCCCTCTACGAGCTCGCTGCGAGCAGCCCGACGCCCAAGTTCATCAACCTCGACATGGAGGAGTACCGCGACCTCGACCTCACGGTCGCGGTCTTCACGAAGCTGCTCGACCAGCCTCGCCTGCGCGAGCTCGAGGCGGGCATCGTGCTGCAGACCTACCTGCCCGACGCGCTCGGTGCCATGCAGGAGCTCACCGCGTGGGCAACCGAGCGCCGCCGCTCCGGCGGGGCGCCCATCAAGGTTCGCGTCGTGAAGGGCGCGAACCTCGCGATGGAACACGTCGACGCGGCGATCCACGACTGGCCGCTCGCCACCTACGACACGAAGCAGGACTCGGACACCAACTACAAGCGCGTGCTGCGCTGGGCGATGACGCCCGAGCACGTCGACGCCGTCAAGCTCGGCGTAGCAGGTCACAACCTCTTCGACGTGGCGCACGCCTGGCTCATGGCGCGCGAGCGCGGCGTCGAGTCGCGCGTGGAGTTCGAGATGCTCCTCGGCATGGCGACCGGCCAGGCCGAGGCCGTGCGGCGGGACGTCGGCAACCTGCTCCTCTACACCCCCGTCGTGAACCCGAGCGAGTTCGACGTCGCGATCGCCTACCTGATCCGCCGGCTCGAGGAGAACGCCAGCCAGGACAACTTCATGTCTGCGGTGTTCGAGCTCGCCACCAACGAGGCCCTGTTCGAGCGCGAGCGGGCCAGGTACGAGCGGTCCCTCGCTGCGCTGGAGGCCGACCCCGGCACCGTGCCGACGCCGAATCGCACGCAGAACCGCCGCACAGAGTGGACCGACGCGTCCATCGCCGCGGCGATGGCGGTGTCGGATGCGCCGCCGCCCGGGGCCCGCCCCGCGGACGAGTCGCTGACGAACGTCGTGCTGGGCATCACGCGCGGTTCCGGCGACGCCGGCCTGCTCGAGCCGTCCGAGGCGGCGTCCGCCGATCGCGCCTCCTCCGCGCCCGGCGCGACCCCCGGCTTCCGCAACGAGCCCGACACCGACCCGGCGCTCGCCGCGAACCGGGAGTGGGGCCGCCGCATCCTCGCCCGCGTCCCCGAGTCGCGGCTCGGCGTCGACACGATCGCCGCGGCGCGCATCGACGACGCCGACACGCTCGAGCACCTCATCCGAACCGTCGCCGCGCGGGGCCGGGCGTGGGGAGAGCTGCCCGGTGCCGAGCGCGCCGCGGTGCTGCATCGCGCCGGCATCGCGCTCGCCGCGAACCGCGATCGCCTCATCGAGGTCATGGCCGCCGAGACGGGCAAGACGATCGCCGAGGCCGACCCCGAGGTGAGCGAGGCCATCGACTTCGCGCACTACTACGCCGAGCGGGCGAGGGAGCTCGACCACGTGCAGGGCGCGACCTTCGTCCCGTCGAAGCTCACCGTGGTCACGCCGCCGTGGAACTTCCCGGTCGCCATCCCCGCCGGCGGGGTGCTCGCCGCGCTCGCCGCAGGCTCCGGCGTCATCATCAAGCCGGCCCACCTCGCGCAGCGCTCGGGCGCCGTCATGGTCGAAGCGCTCTGGGAGGCGGGGATCCCGCGAGAGCTCCTCGCCCTCGTCGACATCGGGGAACGCGAGCTCGGCAGGGAACTCGTCTCGCACCCGGCCGTCGACCGTGTCATCCTCACCGGCGCCTACGAGACCGCGAAGCTGTTCCGCTCCTTCCGCAACGACCTGCCGCTGCTCGCCGAGACGAGCGGGAAGAACGCGATCATCGTGACGCCGTCGGCCGACCTGGATCTCGCAGCATCCGACGTCGTGAAGAGCGCCTTCGGACACGCCGGCCAGAAGTGCTCGGCCGCGTCGCTCGTCATCCTCGTCGGATCGGTCGCGAGGTCGAAGCGGTTCCGCCGCCAGCTGGTGGATGCCGCGACGTCGCTGCGCGTCGGGTACCCGGCGCAGGCCCTCAGCCAGATGGGCCCGATCATCGAACCCGCGCACGGCAAGCTCCGGCACGCCCTCACGCAGCTGGGCATCGGCGAGGAATGGCTCGTCGAGCCGAAGCAGCTCGACTCGACCGGCCGGCTCTGGTCACCGGGCATCCGCACCGGAGTCGCGCCGGGCTCGTACTTCCACCTCACCGAGTTCTTCGGGCCCGTACTCGGCGTCATGCACGCCAAGGACCTCGACGAGGCGATCCGCCTGCAGAACGCCGTCGACTACGGACTGACCGCCGGACTGCACTCGCTCGACTCCGACGAGATCGCGACGTGGCTCGACCAGGTCGAGGCAGGCAACCTGTACGTGAACCGCGGCATCACCGGCGCGATCGTGCAGCGACAGCCGTTCGGCGGCTGGAAGCGCTCATCGGTCGGCGCCGGCGCCAAGGCCGGCGGCCCGAACTACCTCTTCGGGCTCGGCGAATGGATGCCGCAGCACGGCGGCTCGTCGACGACGCTGCACCTGCGCGGGCTCGAGCGCCGGGTCAGCGAGCTCATCGAGGCCTCGCAGCCCGCACTCGACTACGAGTCGTTCGACCTGCTGCGCCGCTCCGCCCTCTCGGACGAGCTCATGTGGGCCGAGGAGTACGGCATCGTGAAGGACGTCTCGGGCGTCGGCGTCGAGCGCAACCTGTTCCGGTACCTGCCGCTCCCGGTCACGGTGCGCATCGGCGAAGCGGCGACCCTCGCCGAGGGGCTCCGCGTCATCGCGGCCGGCCTGCTCGCCAGATCGCCGCTCACGGTCTCGACGGCGCTCGAGCTGCCGAAGGGCGTGCGCAACCTCCTCGCTGCGCGCGACTTCCGAGTGCTCGTCGAGACGGATGCGGCATGGCTCGCCCGTGCCGCGAAGGGCGGCATCACCACACCGCGGGTCCGGCTCCTGGGCGGTGGAGCCTCCCGGCTCGCGGACGCGCTCGGCGGATCGCCCGACGTCGCGGTGTGGTCCCATCCCGTGACGCCCTCGGGGCGCGTGGAGCTGCTTCCGTTCCTGCACGAGCAGGCCGTCTCGATCACGAACCACCGCTTCGGCAATCCGACGACGATCTCCGACGCCGTGATCTGACGCACGGCCCTCGTGCCTGCTCAGGAGGGCGCGATCGCCTCACGGCCCCGGTTGCGGCGCCGGATCGGGCGCGGGGCGCGACCGCCGACGAACGAGCGCGCCGAGTCGACGATGAACCCCTGGCGCAGCGCCTCGCGCCCGATGAGCATGCGGAAGCCCATCTCGTCGCGATTCGTGAGCGTCACCTCGGCGGTCATGGTCCGGCCGAGCAGCACGATGTCCATGAGCACGACGATGCGCTCCTCGCTGTGCCCCGACGAGCTGCGCACCGAGCGCCGGTCGTGGATGGGGCACTCGACCCCGACCGCGTCCTGGGCGGTGTCCTGCCACGGATGCACCCCGAACCGCACCATGCCGACGTCGCCGCTGCGGTACTCCTCGAGATCGAACGCATGCAGTGACGAGGTGCGCGCGCCCGTGTCGAGCTTCGCCTTGATCCAGGGAACGCCGAGCCCGGGCAGGCTCACCCACTCGCGCCATCCGACGATGGTGTTTGAATGGGGAGGCTCTGTCACTCGACCATCTTCTCAGGGGCACACGATGAAACTGGCGATCCTGTCGCGCGCCCCGCAGGCGTACTCCACCCAGCGACTGCGAGCGGCCGCGCTGCAGCGCGGGCACGAGGTGAAGGTGCTCGACACGCTGCGATTCGCGATCGACCTCTCGGGCACCGAGCCCGACCTGCAGTACCGCGGCCGTCGGCTCTCGGACTACGACGCCGTCCTGCCGCGCATCGGCAACTCCGTCACGTACTTCGGCACCGCGGTGGTGCGCCAGTTCGAGCAGATGGACGTCTACACGCCGAACACCGCGAACGGCATCACGAACTCGCGCGACAAGCTGCGTGCGAACCAGATCCTGTCGCGGCACAACATCGGCATGCCGGCCACGGCGTTCGTGCGCAACCGCGCCGACGTGCGCCCGGCGATCGCTCGGGTGGGCGGGGCCCCGGTCGTCATCAAGCTCCTCGAGGGCACGCAGGGGATCGGGGTCATCCTCGCGCCAGAGGTGAAGGTGGCCGAGGCGATCATCGAGACGCTGCACTCGACGAAGCAGAACGTGCTCATCCAGCGCTTCGTCGCCGAGAGCCGCGGACGCGACATCCGGGCCCTGGTCGTCGGCGACCGGGTGGTCGCGGCGATGCGCCGCTCGGCGAACGGCGACGAGTTCCGCTCCAACGTGCATCGCGGCGGCAGCGTCGAAGCGGTCGAGCTCGATCCGGCATTCGAGCAGGCGGCCGTGCGGTCGGCGCAGATCATGGGACTGCGAGTCGCGGGCGTCGACATGCTCGAGGGTGACGAGGGACCGCTCGTGATGGAGGTCAACTCCTCACCCGGCCTCGAGGGCCTCGAGGCCGCGACGAAGCTCGATGTCGCCGGCGCCATCGTCGACTTCATCGCCAACCAGGTGGCCTTCCCCGAGATCGACGTGCGCCAGCGCCTCTCGGTCTCGACCGGGTACGGCGTCGCCGAGCTCGTCGTGCACGGCGCGGCCGACCTCGTCGGCCGGACGCTCGGCGAGTCGGGCCTCTCGGAGCGCGACATCACCGTGCTCACCCTGCATCGTGGCACCTCGGTGATCCCGAACCCTCGCTCGAGCGTGGTGCTCGAGGGCGAGGATCGCCTGCTCTGCTTCGGCAGGCTCGAGGAGATGCGCTCGATGATCCCCGAGCGCCGACGTCGGCGCGCGAAGGTGCGGAAGCTGCCGAAGCAGCCGATTCCCGAGGGCTGACCAGCGTGCGTCAGCCGCGCAGCGCGGCCTCGATGGCAGCGCGAGCGGCGGTCGGGTCGACACCGAGCCGGCGCACGACGGCCGCGTACTCGGATGCCGCCTGCTGCAGCATCCGCTCGCTCGGGTCGCCGTGCGCCGACACGAAGCTGCCGTTGCGACCTCGGGTCTCGATGACCTCCTCGGTCTCGAGTTCGCGGTACGCCTTCGCGACGGTGTTCACGGCGAGCCCGAGCTCTTCGGCGAGCGCACGCACGGTGGGCAGCTTCGCGCCGGGCGCGAGCTCTCCGGAGCGCACCGCCGCGACGATCGCCGCCCGCACCTGCTCGAAGGGCGGGGCGGATGCCTCGGGGTCGATCGTGAGCTTCACGACGGGGTCCGCTCGCCGGCGGCATCCGACCCGCCGCGGTGGCGCTTCTCCTGCTTGAGCGACCCGTCGGGGTGGTAGGTGCGCCAGGGGCCGACCTTCCTGCCGTCGGCGTACTCGCCCTCGTCGATGAGCGAGCCGGTGTCGTACCAGCGCCGCCACGGTCCGACCTGGGCGTTCCGCACGAATGAGCCCTCCTGCAGGGGGCCGCCGTCTTCGCGCCACCAGCGCCAGTGGCCGTCGAGTGCGCCGTCGACGCGCTCGCCGATCGACTTCAGTCGTCCGTTGCGATACCAGGTGCGCCAGCGGCCCTGTTGCACGCCGTGCACGTACTCGCCCTCCTCCGACACGTCGCCGTTCGCGAAGCGCACCTGCCAGAGGCCGTGCTTGCGCCCCTCGTCGTCGAGCGCGTTCGGCGCGGGCGGGTCGGTCGGCACCTCGTCGGGAAGCGGCAGTTCGCTCGGGGTCGGGCGCGCGGCATCCGTCATCGGAATCGCTCCGGCTCAGTCCCGGTTGCGGTTGACGAGCCGCGAGAGCACGATCGCGCTGCGCGTGTGGTCGACGTTCGGTGCGATGCGCACCCGTTCGAGCGCGTCCTCGAGCGAGGTGATGTCGCGGGCGCGCATGTGCACGATCGCATCGGCACTGCCCGTGACGGTACCCGCGTAGACGACCTCGGGCACGCCCTGCAGGATGCGCTGCAGCTCGTCGGGGGCGACGGTGCCGCGGCAGAACAGCTCGACGTACGCCTCGGTGCTCATGCCGTCGACCGTCGGGTCGACCTGGATGGTGAACGAGCGGATGACGCCGTCGGCGACGAGCCGGTCGACGCGGCGCTTCACGGCCGATGCCGACAGGCCCACCGAGGACCCGATGTCGCCGTAGCCGGCCCGCGCGTTCTGGCGGAGCAGGTCGAGAATGGCGCGATCGAGGTTGTCCATGCTGGGAGTGTACGTGGTTCCTTGCGCTAGGGCGGGGGATGACGCGGGTTTCCTGCGCGCTTCGCCCGGAGTCCGTCGATGAGCGCGTCCAGTCCGAGCTCGAACGCCGATGCCGCGCTCGTCGACTCCGCGTGACGGGGATCGAGCGCCGCATGCACCATGCGAAGCCGCTCGGGCACCGAGGACTGGGCGAGCATGTCGCTCGGCGCGACGATGTCGAGCGCCGAGCCGAGCACATGGGCCTCCACCGTGCGCATGACCGCGACCGCGTCCTGGATGGGCCAGCCGCTTCCGACGAGCGCGCCGATGACGACGTCGTACATCTCGAACGTCGAGACGTCGCGGATCGGGGTCGTGGCGAGCAGCCTGATGAGGTTCGGATGCGCGGCGAAGGCCCGGAGGTACGAGCGGGCCCAGGCCGCGACGGCGACATCCCAGGGCTCGCTCGCGAACGCCGAGGTGTCGATGCCCGCCACGATGCCCGCCCGGATGAGCTCGATGAGCTCGGCGCGGCTCGCCACGTGGTTGTAGAGCGAGGAGACCTGCCGATCCACGCGGGCGGCGAGCGCGCGCATCGAGAGCGCCTCGGCGCCGGCCTCGTCGACGAGCTCGAGTGCGACCTGCACGAGCTGATCCCGATTGACCGTCGCCACGAATTCCCACCCCGGGTCTTCCGCTGTCCTGAGGTCAGAGTGTAACGTGCTCACCACTCCGTATGCGAACAGTGTTCGTACAGACGATGAAGGCACGGTGCGGTGATCTCGAGACTCTTCGACGGTGGAACGATCTGGACGGGCGCGGGGCGCTCGACGAGCGATGCGCTCCTCGTGCACGACGGGCGCATCGTCGCCGTCGGCCAGGAGGCCCGCGCGGGAGCGGCCCGCCTTCGTCGCGCGGATGCGGCATCCGTCGAGACGGTCGACCTCGAGGGCGGATTCCTCATGCCCTCGTTCGGCGACGGTCACGCGCATCCGCTCTTCGGCGGCCTGGAGGCTGCAGGACCCGCGGTGCGCGGCTGCGCGTCGGTGGACGAGATCGTCGCCGAGGTGCGGCGCTGGGCCGAGGCGAATCCCGACGCCCAGTGGATCCTCGGCGCCTCGTACGACGGCAGCCTCGCCGAGGGCGGGCTGTTCGATGCCCACTGGCTCGACGAGGCGGTCGCCGACCGGCCCGTCGTGCTGCGAGCGTGGGACTACCACACCGTGTGGTGCAACACGCGGGCCCTCGACCTCGCCGGCATCGACGCGACGACGCCGGAGCCCCCGCTCGGCGAGATCCCGCGCCGGGCCGACGGCAGTCCCCTCGGCACCCTCCGGGAGTGGGGTGCCGTCGAACTCGTCACGGCCGCAGCGCCCCCGCGTCCCGTCGAGCACCGGATCGCGGCCCTTCGCCGCGCCGGCGACTACTACGCGGAGCGCGGGGTCACCTGGGTGCAGGACGCGTGGGTCGAACCGGACGACGTCGACGCCTACGTCGAGGCGGCACGGCGCGGTGAGCTGCCCATGCGGGTGAACCTCGCCCTCTACGCCGATCCCCGGCATCTCGCAGACCAGCTGCCGGCGATGGCGGCTGCTCGGCGACGGGTCGCGGAGCTCGCCTCACCGCTGCTCACCGCGAACACCGTGAAGTTCTTCGCCGACGGGGTGGTCGAGAACGAGACGGGCGCGCTGCTCGAGCCGTACTGCACGGCCGGGCATCACCACGGGATGTCGGTGTGGGGCTCGCACGAGCTCGAGGATGCCGTGCGCGCCGTGGACGCCGCCGGGTTCCAGGTGCACGTGCACGCGATCGGCGACGCCGCGGTGCGCCAGGCGCTCGACGCCATCGAGCGAGCGATCGACGCGAACGGCCCCCGTGACCGGCGCCCGGTCATCGCGCACGCCCAGCTCGTCGACGACGCCGACCTGCCGCGCTTCGCCCAACTCGGGATCATCGCGAACATGCAGCCGCTCTGGGCCCAGCAGGACGCGCTCATGACGGTGCTCACGGTGCCGCGACTCGGCCGGGAACGGTCCGACCGGCAGTACCGGATGCGCTCCCTGGCGGCGTCGGGGGCCCGGATCGCATTCGGTTCCGACTGGCCGGTCTCGTCCGGAGCGCCGCTCGACGGCATCGCGGTCGCCGCCTCGCGGCGTACGGCCGAGGGCGAGCCTGCGGGCGGCTGGACGCCGGACGAGATCGTCGCCGTCGAGGACGCCCTCGAGTGGTACTCGACGTCGGTGGCGCACCAGGCGTACGGCGACCGTGCGGAGGTGCCGTGGGGCCGGATCGCGGTCGGAGCCAGTGCCGATCTCGTCTGGCTCGACCGGGACCCTCGCCGCGAAGCGCCGCTCGACCTGCCCGCGATCCGAGTGCGAGCCACGTACCTCGCCGGACACCGGCTCCACCATCACGCCGGCTAGCCACACCCCCGCCCACCGAAAGGAACCCCCTCCATGTCCCAGGCTGCGACCGTCTCACCCTCCACCGACCAGGAGGGACGCTTCCGCCGTGTGCTCGGCGTGCCCTCCCTCACGCTGTTCGGCCTCGTCTACATGGTGCCGCTCACGATCTTCACCACCTACGGCATCGTCACCCAGATGACCGGCGGGCGGGTGCCCGTGGCCTACGTCATCACCCTCGTCGCGATGGTCTTCACGGCGCGCTCGTACGCGCGGATGTCGGCGGCGTTCCCGTACGCCGGATCGGCCTACGTGTACGCGCAACGCACCTTCGGGCCGGGCATCGGGTTCCTCTCGGGGTGGTCGCTCATGCTCGACTACCTGTTCCTGCCGATGATCAACTACCTCGTGATCGGCATCTACCTCGAGGCGGCCTTCCCGGGCGTGCCGGCCTGGGTCTTCATCGTCGCGACGATCGTGCTCGTCACCGTGCTCAACGTCATCGGGATCGTGTCGGTCGCGCGCACGAACCTCCTGATCATCGCCGTGCAGGCGATCTTCATCGTCACCTTCGTCGCACTCGCGATCGCATCGATCGGCGGAACGCAGGTCGACCCGATCGCACCCCTTGCCGGTGACGGCTCGGTCGAGGGCGTCGGCGTGCTCTTCGCCGGAGCGGCCACCCTGTGCCTCTCCTTCCTCGGGTTCGACTCCATCTCGACGCTGGCCGAGGAGGCGAAGGACCCGACGCGTTCGGTGCCGCGCGCGATCATGATCACGACGATCGCCGCGGGCGTCATCTTCATCTCGCTGTCGTACCTCGCGCAGCTCGTGTACCCCTCGAACGCGTTCGCCGATGTCGATTCGGCCGCCCTCGACGTGATGACCGCCGCGGGCGGCCAGTTCCTCGGCGTGTTCTTCACGGCGGCCTACGTCGGCGGCGCTGCCGGCTCCGCGCTCACCTCGCAGGCCTCCGTCTCGCGCATCATCTACGCGATGGGACGAGACGGCGTGCTGCCGAGGCGCACGTTCGGCACGCTCTCGCAGCGATTCGGCACCCCGGTCGTCGCGACGCTCTGCGTCTCGGTCGTGTCGCTCCTCGCGATCGTCATCGACCTCGGCCTGCTCGCGCAGATGATCAGCTTCGGTGCCCTCATCGCCTTCTCGGTCGTGAACCTCGCGGTGCTCAAGCACTTCTTCGTCGATCGGGCGGAGCGATCGGGCGCCGACGTCGTACGCAACCTCGTGCTGCCGCTCATCGGCTTCGGGCTCACCGTGTGGCTGTGGACGAGCCTGGCTCCGAGCACGTTCCTCGTCGGACTCGCGTGGCTCGCGCTCGGCGTCGTGCTGCTCGCCCTCGTCACCCGCGGGTTCCGTCGCCCCACGCCGATGCTCGACCTGCGCGAATGACGGGAGGCGGATGCCGCGTGCCACCCTCGAGGCGGTCGCGGCATCCGCCCGCCTCAGCCGAGTGCGTCCGGCCCGGGCGGCACCACCGAGTCCGCCGGTGAGACGCTCACGCTTCCGTCGAGTCGCCAGCTGACGCTGATGGTGCCCCGACCCTGGCCGGAGAGCGCCTGGGTGATGCCCTGGCCGGGGAAGAGGCCGTCGTCGGTGCAGGCGGACCCCGCTCCGCCCGGGACGACGCCCTCCGACGGCGTCTCGAGCGTCGGCAGGGTGATCACGACGCAGACGTTCGCCGCGTCGGCGGTACGTGCGGCATAGATCCGCACGCCGTCCGACCTCGTCGAGAGCAGCCGGAAGCTGTCGTCGGCCAGGTGCTCGTGGTCGAATCCGACCGGTGCGTCGCCCGGCACGCGGTCGCGGTCGAACACCGCGGTCGCGGGGGCGGCCTCGATCGGCACCGACATCAACGTGTCCGTGACGAGCCGGACGTCCGGGGTGCCGACCGAGACGTGATGGTCGACGCTGAGCTCGTGCATCCGCAGCCCCGCCTGCCAGCCGACGGCGACGCCGACGACGAGGGCCGTGGCGCCGATCGTGATGGCCCATCGATACCGGTTCGGGGCCGGCGCCTCGCCCGCGCCGGCCGAGGAGGAAGCGAGCTCGGAAACCGGATCCGGAATCGCCGCGGCGTCCGCTGGAGCTCGTGGGCCCTCGCGGTCACCGTCGGACGTCGACGGCTCGTGCGCCTGCTCGCGCTCCCGCCGCAGCGCCTCGATCTCGGCGACCGCTGCCGCTCGCTCCGCATCGCTCGCCACCGCGCCGTAGGCGAGGCGTTGCAGGCGGCGCAGCCGCTCATCGTGCGCGAGCTCATCCATGCGGCCTCCATCGATCCGCCGGCACCGCCGGTCCTGCAAGGATGCCGCACCGGGCGTCGCGCGGCAACCCGCCTCGCGACGCTCAGGACCGCCACCACGCCGACGATTCACGCACGAATCGCGCGATACCGGTCGGAACGCGCAGTGAAGTTGCGCACCACGCGGCGAACTTCAGCAGCGTTCGGTTCACACTGAAAGTGGCGTCTCGACGGCGGCGCAACCCGAACGTCGTCGTCGAGACGCACCGAGCGACCGAGTCCGCCGGCATTGCCGAGAGTGCTGATGTCGCGGCGCCCGCGCGCCGCGGCATCCGCCGCCCCTGACAGGAGTGAGATGTCGAGTGTGATCGAGACCGACGAGCAGGCCGCGACTCGGCCGGAGCGCCGCCCGACCGGCCGAAGCGTGCTGATGTGCCGACCCGAGCACTTCTCGGTCGTGTATCGGATCAACCCGTGGATGAATCCCGCGGAGCCCACCGACACCGGCCTCGCGCTGGAACAGTGGCAGACGCTGTACGAGACCTACCTCGCGCTCGGGCACGACGTGCAGCTCATCGACCCGATCGACGGCCTTCCCGACATGGTCTACGCCGCGAACGGCGGATTCGTGGTCGACGGCATCGCCTACGGTGCGAAGTTCGCGCATGTCGAGCGCCGACCCGAGGGGCCCGCGTACATGCAGTGGTTCCGCGACGCCGGCTTCGACGTCCGCGTGCCCCGCGAGATCAACGAGGGCGAGGGCGACTTCCTGCTCGTCGGCGACATGATCCTCGCGGGCACCGGGTTCCGCAGCGATTCCCTCTCCCACGAGGAGCTCTCCGGCATCTTCGGCCGGGAGGTCGTGACCCTGCGGCTCATCGACCCGAGCTTCTACCACCTCGACACGGCCATCGCCGTGCTCGACGCCACCCCGGGCCAGGAGCACATCGCGTACCTGCCGAGTGCCTTCGACGGGGCATCCCTCGCCTTCCTGCAGCAGCGCTATCCCGACGCGATCATCGTGAACGAGACGGATGCCGCGGTGCTCGGGCTGAACTCCTTCAGCGACGGCTACCACGTGGTGATCGCCTCGCGGGCGACCGACTTCGAACGCCAGCTGCGCGAGCACGGCTACCATCCGGTCGGCGTCGACCTCTCGGAGCTGCTGCTCGGCGGCGGCGGCGTCAAGTGCTGCACGCTGGAGCTCCGCCGATGAGCGCGGAGACGATGGACGCCGAGTCCACGAGCGCCGCGATGAGCGCCGAGACGGGCACCCTGACCGACCGGATCACCCGGACCGACCGCCTCATCCGCACCGACCGCCTCACCCGCACCGACCGCCTCATCCTCGACGAGGAGGAGCACGCCGCCCACAACTACCACCCGCTGCCGGTCGTGGTCTCGTCGGGTGACGGCGCGTGGGTGACGGATGTCGAGGGGC
>JAPSJU010000013.1:18339-19628 GCA_031178025.1 Agromyces sp.
ACCGACCGCCTCACCCGCACCGACCGCCTCATCCTCGACGAGGAGGAGCACGCCGCCCACAACTACCACCCGCTGCCGGTCGTGGTCTCGTCGGGTGACGGCGCGTGGGTGACGGATGTCGAGGGGCGCCGCTACCTCGACTGCCTGGCCGCGTACTCGGCCGTCAACTTCGGGCACGGGCATCCGCGTCTCGTCGCAGCGGCTCGCGAGCAGCTCGACCGCATCACCCTCACGAGCCGCGCGTTCCACAACGACCGGCTGGGCCCGTTCGTCGCCGAGCTCGCCGAGCTCTGCGGCAAGGACATGGTGCTGCCGATGAACACGGGCGCCGAGGCCGTCGAGTCCGGCATCAAGCTCGCGCGGGCGTGGGGCTACCGCGTGAAGGGCGTGCGGGCGGATGCCGCGAACATCGTCGTGATGGCCGGCAACTTCCACGGCAGGACGACGACGATCATCTCGTTCAGCGACGACCCCGAAGCGCGAGCCGACTTCGGGCCGTACACCCCGGGCTTCCGCAGCGTCCCCTACGGGGATGTCGAGGCGATCGCCGCGGCCATCGACGACGACACCGTCGCCGTGCTCGTCGAGCCGATCCAGGGGGAGGCCGGGATCGTGGTGCCGCCGGCGGAGTTCCTGCCCTCGTTGCGGGAGCTCACGCGCGCTCGGAACGTGCTCCTCATCGCCGATGAGATCCAGTCGGGTCTCGGACGCGTCGGCGCGACCTTCGCGTGCGACCTCGTCGGCGTCGAGCCCGACCTGTACCTGCTCGGCAAGGCGCTCGGAGGCGGGATCGTGCCCGTCTCGGCGGTCGTCGGCGATCGCGACGTGCTCGGCGTGCTGCGGCCGGGCGAGCACGGGTCGACCTTCGGCGGCAACCCGCTCGCCGCCGCGGTCGGACTCGAGGTCGTGCGCATGCTCGCCACGGGCGAGCCGCAGGCCAGGGCCCGGGAACTCGGCGCGCACCTGCATCAGCGGCTCGTCGCCCTCCTCGGGCGGGGTGTCGTCGCGGTGCGGGGCGCCGGACTCTGGGCGGGCGTCGACATCGACCCCGCACTCGCGAGCGGCCGGGAGGTGTGCGAGGCGCTCATGCGCCGGGGCGTGCTGGCGAAGGACACGCACGGCTCGACGATCCGGCTGGCGCCGCCGATCGTGGTGGAGGCATCCGAACTCGACTGGGCGGTGGAGCAGCTCGCCGAGGTGCTCGCCGAGCTGCGGGGCGCCTGACGCGGCTGCGCCCCCCCCCCCCCGCCCCCCCCCCCCCCCCCCCGCCCCCCCCCCCCCCCCCCCCC
>JAPSJU010000182.1 GCA_031178025.1 Agromyces sp.
GCGGCCGCGGTCGGCAGCGGCACGCCGGCATCCGCCAGCACACGCGCGGCGAGCCGGCGCAACGCCTCGGGCTCGGGCAAGGTCGCCACGTACCAGGCGCTGCCGGCTTCGGCTGTGCGGCGCGTGATCGCGGGCCAGCCCGCGAGTGCGCCCGTGGTGAAGCGCGCGAGCGTGTCGGCATCCTCGACGCGCACGAACTCGCTCCAGACCGTGCCGCTCGCGTCGTCGTCGACGGCCTCGCCGGAGATCGGCACCGCTGGCGCGACCCCGCCGCCCTTGGCGCGCAGGTCGGGCGCGGCCGGTGGGGCGAACTCCTCGATCCAGACGCCGAGGGTGCGGCGCATCCGCTCCCCCAGGTATCCACCGAGGCGCACGTGCAGGTGCTCGTCGGTGATGGCCGTGCCGAAGCCGACCACGAGCGTGCCGCCCGTTTCGGCGAAGGCGGCGAGATTCTCGAGCTGCGCGTCCGTCGCGACGAAGTGGCTCGGCGCGACCACGACCGCGTAGCGCGAGAGGTCGCCGTCGGCCCGCACGAAGTCGACCGTGAGCCCGAGCGAGCTGAACGCGCGATGCCACGCGAAGAGCGTCTCGAGGTACGAGACGGCCGTCGGCGACGCGGGCTGCTCGATCGCCCACCAGCTGTCCCAGTCGAGCGCGATCGCCACGCGCGCCGGAACGCGGCTGCCCTCGACGGATGCCGATCCCTCGCGCCCTGACAGCTGCCGCAGCTCCGTGCCGAGCTGCTCGATCTCGCGCCACACCCGGGTGTCGGTGCCGCCATGCGGCACCATCCCGGAGTGGAACTTCTCCGAACCGGCGGCCGACTGCCGCCACTGGAAGAAGAGGATCCCGTCGGCCCCGCGCGCGACCGACTGATACGACCAGGCGCGCATCTGCCCCGGCGACTTCGCCGCGTTCTGCTCACGCCAGTTCACCGCGCTCGGCGACTGCTCCATGAGCAGCCAGGGCGCGCCGCCCCCGAGCGACCGCATCAGGTCGCGCACCATCGCGGCGTACGCCGACGAGATCGGGTCCGCGGGATCGGGATACGTGTCATCCGAGACGATGTCGACGTGCCGGGCCCACGTCCAGTAGTCGACGGGCTTGAAGAAGCCCATGAAGTTCGTCGTGATCGGCACGTCGGAACCCGCCCGGATCACCTCGACCTCCGCCTGGTAGCAGGCGAGGAGCTCGTCGCTCGAGAACCGGTCGAAATCGAGCAACTGGGTCGGGTTGCGGAAGGTCGGCGCAGCACGCGGCGGCTCGATCTCGTCGAACGAGTCGTAGCGCTGCGACCAGAACGCGGTTCCCCAGACGCGGTTGAGCTCCTCGATCGATCCGTACCTCGCCTCGAGCCACGTGCGGAACGCCGCCGCCGAGACCTCGCAGTAGCAGTGGCTGACGTGGCATCCGTACTCGTTGTTGACGTGCCACAGCTCGAGCGCCGGATGCCCCGCGTACCGCTCGACCAGGCGCTCCACCAGCCGCCTCGCCCGTTCGCGGTACACGGGCGAGCTCGGGCAGTACTGCTGCCGGCTGCCGACCGCGAGGCGCACGCCGTGCTCCGTGACGGGCAGCGTCTCGGGATGCAGCTTCGCCAGCCACGGCGGCGGAGACGCCGTGGCCGTGGCGAGGTCGACGCGCACCCCGCCCGCGTGCAGCCGGTCGAGCACGTCGTCGAGCCACTCGACGTCGAACTCGCCCGGACGGGGCTCGAGGCGCGCCCACGAGAAGACGCCCACCGTGGCGAGGTTGATGCCGCCCCGGTTCATGAGGCGGACGTCCTCGTCCCACACCTCCCTCGGCCACTGCTCGGGGTTGTAGTCGCCGCCGTACCAGATCGTCATCGAACCATCATCCCTTCACTCCACCGGTCGCGAGACCCGACTGCCAGTACCGCTGCAGGAACAGGAACGCGATGATCAGCGGCAGGATCGACACGAACGAACCCGTGATGACCGTCGAGAACAGCGCCTGCGAGCCGCCACCCGCGGATGCCGCTGCCTGCAGCTGCGCGAGCCCCACGGTGATCGGGTAGAGGTCGGAGGTGTTCAGCATGATCAGCGGCAGGAAGTAGTTGTTCCACGTCGCGACGAGCGAGAACAGGAACACCGTCACCAGGCCCGGCCCGAGCAGGCGCAGGCCCACCTGCCGGAAGATCCGGAACTCGCCCGCACCATCGACGCGAGCCGCCTCGATGAGGCTGTCGTCGACCGCGTCGGCGGCGTAGACCCGCATGAGGTACACGCCGAACGGCGTCACGAGCGACGGCACGATGACCGCCCAGGGCGTGTCGGTCAGGCCGGCCTCGGAGAACAGCAGGTACGTCGGCAGGGCGAGGGCGGTCAACGGGATCATGATCGCGCCGAGGGTCACGCTGAAGAGCGCCTTCTTGCCGGGGAAGTCGTACTTCGCGAAGGCGTACCCGGCCATCGTGGCGAGGAGGGTCGCCCCGATCGCCGAGGCGAGCGAATACACGAGCGTGTTCAGCAGCCAGCGGGCGAAGATCCCGTCGCGCACCGTGAACAGCGTCTGCAGGTTCTCCACGAAGGAGAACCCTCCGCCGAACCACAGGCCGAACGTCGAGAACAGGGCGGAGTTGTCCTTCGTCGCCGAGACGAGCAGCCACCAGAGGGGCAGCACGAAGTACAGCACGCACAGCCAGAGCAGCACGGTGAGCAGGACGCTGCGCCGCTTCTGCGGATCGAAGTTGCGCTTGCCGCGCCGCGATCCGGCGCCGTCGATGGTCACCGCCGCTCGCGTGTCGAGGGCCGTCATGATGCGCTCCTCTCCCGACGTTCCCGACGTTGCGTACTCAGCTGCACGAGGTACGACACCACCGCGATGAACAACCCGAGGAGGAACGCGATGGCGGCGGCGTAGTTGAGCTCCTGGTTGATGAACGCGAGGTTGTAGGCGTAGTAGTTCGGAGTGAAGGAGTTCGTGATGGCGTCGGGTGCGATCGCGTTCAGCAGGCTGGGCTCCGCGAAGAGCTGGAACGTCCCGATGATCGAGAAGATGACCGTGAGCAGGATCGCCGGACGGATCGCGGGGATCTTGACGCTCCAGGCGATGCGGAACTGGCCCGCCCCGTCGATCTCCGCCGCCTCGTAGAGCTCCGTCGGGATCGAGCGGAGCGCGGCGTACATGATGATCATGTTGTAGCCCACGAACTCCCACGTGACGATGTTCATCATCGACCCCAGGATGTTCACGGGCGAGAGGAAGTCGGGCGTGCCGAACCCGACGGCGCGCGCGACCTGGGCGATCGGCCCGAAGTCCGGTCCGTAGAGGTAGCCCCACATGAGCGTCGCCACGACGGCGGGCACGGCATACGGCATGAAGACGAGGAGCCGCACGCCCTTCGAGCCGCGGGCGCGCCCCGTGTCGAGCGCGAGCGCGAGGAACAGCGCGAGGCCGAGCATGATCGGCACCTGGATGACGAAGAACAGCCCCATGCGGCCGATGCTCGCGAGGAACGCCGAGTCCTGCAGTGCCCGCACGTAGTTGGCCAGCCCGGCGAAGAGGTCGCCGCCGATGAGCTTCGACTCGAACAGGCTGAGGTAGCCCGAGTAGACGAGGGGCACCACGAGCATGGCGATGAAGACGGCGAAGAACGGCAGGACGAAGAGGTACGCGGCGATGTTCTGCTTGCGCTTCGTCGAGCTCCCCCGTCGCAGGGGCGGTGGCGCGGCGGGCGGACGCTCGGCCGTGAGCGCCGGGGAGTGCGACATTGCTGCTCCTTCTCTCGGATGATCGCAGGTCGGCTGAGCGGCCGACGCGACGCTGGGGTGCGGGGCGCCCGCCGAGCGATCGGCGAACGCCCCGCGGTCCTCACTCGACGGTGAAGCCCTGGTCCTCGGCGTAGGCGACGAGCTGGTCCTGCCACTCGTCGAGCGCGGCGGCGATGTCGCCCTTGTCGGCGATCACGGTGCCCATCGTCTCCTCATAGGTCGAGTAGACGTAGTCCATGAACGGCAGCCACTGGAAGTCGGTGTCGACCGTCTCCGAGATCTCGGCGAACAGCTTGTTCACCTCCTGCCCGCCGTAGAACTCCGACTGCAGGTCGATGAACGCCGGGTCCTCGAGCACCGACAGCTGCGGCGGGTACAGGAACTGCTCCGTCGCGAGCATCATCGCCGACTCGTCGTCGTGGTTGATGAACTTCGCCAGCTCGTACGCGGCGATGGGGTTCTCGCTCGACGCGAGCACCGCATCCGACGAGCCGCCCCAGTTCCCCGACACCTGCTCGCCCTCCTCCCACTGCGGGAGCGGAGCCGCGCGCCACAGGCCCGACGTGCCCTCCGCCGTGCCCTGGAGGAACACGGGACCCCAGGCGGCGGTGAGCCAGCCCGCGTACTTGCCGTTGGCGAGGCCCTGGTACCACTGGTCGTTGAAGTCGACGTCGGTGGAGACGAGGTCCTGCTGGATGAGCTCGGTCCAGTAGCTCGCGACCTCCTTCGCCTCGTCGCTGTTGACGTCGATCGTCACGGTCTCCTTGCCGTCGTAGCCGAACGGCTTGATGCCCTTCTGCCAGAAGAAGCCGATCATCTGGCCGGCCTGCGTGGCGCCCAGGTTCGAGATGTACGAGCCCGTGGCATCCTTCACCGCCTTCGCCGCGGTGGCGTACTCCTCCCACGTGGCGGGCGGCTCGGTGATGCCCGCCTGCGTCAGGATGTCCTCGCGGTAGAGGTTCCCCATCGGACCGACGTCCTGCGGGATGCCCCAGATCTCCTCGTCGGGTGAGA
>JAPSJU010000183.1 GCA_031178025.1 Agromyces sp.
GTCGTGAAGCGTTGACGACTGCGGCAACGTCATCTACGCTCAGGATACATCTTTTCAATCTGAGTGATAAGAAAGCCACATGCTCATCGGAATCGACGTCGGCGGCACCAAGACGCACATCCGCGCCCAGAACGCTGCCGGCGCTCGCGACCTGCGCCTGCCCACGCGGCAGTGGCTGCAGGGGGAGCGACTGGACGATGAGGCCAGCGTCGCGCGCTTGCTCGGCGCGGTCGCACGAATCGCGCCCGGCGCCGAGTCGGCGCCGCTTGCGATCGGCGCGCACGGTTGCGACACCCCGGAGCAGATCGCCGCGTTCCACGCATCGCTGGCCGCTCGGCACCGCGGGCCGGTGCACGTCACGAACGATGCCGCCCTCGTCGGACCCGCGGCCGGGGTCGAGCGCGCAGTCGGCGTGATCGCGGGCACCGGCTCGATCGTCGTCGGGGTGGACGCTGCGGGGGAATCGGTGACCGCGGGTGGCCACGGCTGGATGATCGCCGATCCGGCGAGCGCACCGGGCATCGTCCGCGAAGCGGTCAGGGCGGTGCTGGCGCGCGCGGACACCGGTGCGGAGCCGACGGTCCTCGGCGACACGCTCATGGCCCACTTCGAAGCCCGTGACGTCAACGAACTCGCATGGCGCTTCACCATGCACGCCGACATCCACCGTTGGGCGGGAGCGGCGCCGCTCGTGTTCGACGCGGCGGACGCGGGATCGCCCGACGCGGTCGAGGCCATTCGCGCATCGGCAGGCGAGCTCGCCGTGCAGGTCGCGCTGGTCCTCGCCCGGGGGGCCGTCGCCGATGCGATCGTGGCGGCGGGAGGCGTCGTCACGAACCAGCCGCGACTCGCCGACGAGCTCCGGCGGGAGTTGCTCCGCCGCGACGTGACGCAGCCGTTCACCGTGCTCGAGCATCCTCCGGTGGCGGGGGCCGTCTCACTCGCCCGACGTCTCGACGCGACCGTCGGCGTCGCCGCGGCGACGCCGGTCCGGCGGGCTCCGAACACTTCGATGTCGAGTACGTCCATCCACATGAACGACCAAGGGAGGTCACAATGAACACCAATCGCGCAGTCCGGCGTTCCACGGCGGCGGTCGCCGCCGTCGCATCGCTCGTGCTCACCGTCACGGGATGCAGCGTCACCGGTGTCACCGCGGGCGAAGGCTCGGCCGGCGACGGCACCGGCACCGTCAACGCCCTCTTCATGAAGCAGGCGGGGTACACCGAGGAGGATTACGCGGCGATCATCGAGGACTTCGAGGCGGAGCATCCCGACATCACCGTCGAGCCCACCTTCGTGTCGTACGAAGCGCTGCACGACAAGATCGTCACCTCCGCGCCGTCCGGCAGCTACGACGTCGTGCTGATCGACGTCATCTGGCCTGCCGAATTCGCCTCGAAGGGCATCATCGCCGACCTGACCGACCGGTTCCCGGCCGAGTGGGAGGACGAGATGCTGCCAGGCGTCCTTCCCACGGCGGAGTACCAGGACCGCTACTACGGAGTGCCGAACGGTCCGGCGACGAAGTTCTTCTACTTCAATCGCGACATGGTCGCGGCCGTCGGCGCTTCGGAGGCCGACCTCGAGACGTGGGACGGCGTGCTCGATGTCGCACGACGGATCAAGGCGGACGGCCTGAGCGAGTACCCCATCGCCTGGAGCTGGGCGCAGGCCGAAGCGCTGATCTGCGACTACGCGCAGCTGCTCGGCGCCTTCGGCGGCGAGTTCACCGACGATGACGGCAAGCTCATCATCAACGACGAGGCCGGCGTCGCCGCGCTCGAATGGATGATGGCGACCCTCGAAGAGGGCCTGTCCAACCCCGCGTCGACCACGTTCCTCGAGGACGACGTGTCCAAGGCGATGGCGCAGGGGCAGACCGCCTTCGGCCTCAACTGGGACTCGACGCTGCGCGACCTGCAGGATCCCACGATCTCCTCGATCTCCGCAGGGGTGCTGCCGACGCCGGTCGGTCCCTCGGGCGAGCGTCCCGGCGTCAACGGTGCCATGGCCTACTCGATCGGGGCGAACTCGAAGAACCAGGACGCCGCATGGGAGTTCATCAGCTACCTCACCAGCCGCGAGGTGCAGGAGCAGTACATCGGGGCGGGACTGCCGAACTGGACGGACAGCTACTCCGACGAGGAGCTCGTCGCCACCAACCCCGAGATCTTCGCGGTGGCGGAAGACGCGTACGACGCCTCGATCGTGCGTCCTGCCGTGCCGAACTACTCCAGCGTCTCGCAGATCATCCAGGTGGAACTGCAGCGGGCCCTGCTCGGCGAGAAGTCCGCGCAGCAGGCCCTGGACGACGCCGTGGCCGCCGCCAACGAGAGCCTCGAGGGCTGACATGGCGGTCGCGACGGCGACGAAGTCGACCGGGAACCGCATCGCGCGGCCGCGGAGGAACGGGCTCGAACGACAGGGGCGGCTGGCGTTCTGGCTCCTCCTGCCGGCGTTCCTCGCGGTGTTCGGCGTCATCGTCTACCCGATGTTCCGGACCCTCCTCATCTCGCTCTTCGAGGTCAAGTCGGCCGTCGCGACCGTCACCCCGTTCGTGGGCCTGGACAACTACATCCAGGCGCTCAGCAGCAGCGGATTCTGGTCGGCCATGGGCCGCACCCTGTACTTCACGCTCATGTCGACGTCGATCGAGCTCGTGGTCGGCCTCGTCATCGCCTGGCTCCTGAACGCGCGCATCAGGGGGCGGTGGCTGCTCCGCGCGATCGTGGTGCTGCCGTGGGCGCTCCCGACGATCGTCAATGCGGCGATGTGGAAGGGCATCTACAACGCGCAGTACGGCGCGCTGAACGGCCTGCTCAGCCAGGTCGGCCTGATCGACCAGTACCAGACCTGGCTCTCCGATCCCTTCACCGCGCTCAACTTCCTCATCGTCGCGGACGCCTGGAAGACGACGCCGCTCGTGGCCTTCTTCCTGCTCGCGGGGCTGACGGCCATCCCGCACGAGCTGTACGAGGCGGCGCGCGTCGACCGAGCCGGGTGGTTCCGCACCTTCCGGTCGGTGACCCTGCCCTTGCTCGCGCCGTCGATCGCCCTCGTGCTCGTGCTCCGCACCGTCGAGGCGGTCAAGGTGTTCGACATCGTGTACGCGATGACCCGGGGCGGCCCGGCGAACGGAACGCAGACCATCTCGTACTACACGTACGTCACGGCGTTCTCCGAGCAGAACTACGGTCTCGGCTCGGCGATCTCCTACCTCATCGTCATCGTCATCATCGCGCTCTCGGCGCTGTACCTGCGGCTGCTCCGGCGGTCGGAAATGAGCCTGCTGTGAAACGGAAGACCGTCGCGACGGTCGCGACCCATGCGGCGGCGGTCGTCGTCGCGATCGCATGCCTCGCCCCGCTGGCCTGGACGCTGCTCGCCAGCGTCTCGCCGCAGAGCGACATCGTCGCCCGTCCCGCCCGCTGGTGGCCGTCGGAGTTCTTCCTCGACCGGTATGCGGCGATCCTCCTCGACGCCGACTCCTCCGTCGGGGCCTCGTTCCGGGCGGCGTTCATGAACTCGATCGTCGTCGGCACGAGCACCGTGGTCATCTCGATGGTCGTGGGGATCCTGGGAGCGTACGCCTTCTCCCGACTGCGGTTCCCGTTCCGGCGGACGACGCTCATGATCTTCCTCGCCACCTACATGCTGCCGCAGGTCGCGTTGCTCATCCCGCTGTACCTCATCCTGAGTTCCCTGGGGCTGCTCGACACGACGCTCGGACTCATCCTCGTGGACTGCGCACTCGTCGTGCCGTTCACCCTGTGGATCCTCAGCAACTACTTCGCGACGATCCCCGCCGACCTCGAGGAGGCCGCGCGCATCGACGGCACCACGCGGCTCGGAGCGTTGTTCCGGGTCATCCTCCCCTCGGCGCGGCCCGGCATCTTCGCCGCGATGATGTTCGCGTTCCTCCTCGCGTGGGACGAGTTCATGTACGCCCTCATCTTCACGTCCACCGACAACGCGAAGACGCTGCCGGTGGCGATCGCGGAGTTCGCGGGACGCTACACGACCGACTTCGGCCTCGTCGCCGCCGGCGGGCTCATCGCCTCCATCCCGCCGGTGGTCATCGCACTCGTCTTCCAACGCCACGTCGTCAGCGGACTCGCCGCCGGCGCCGTCAAGGGCTGACCGCCCGTCCGAATCGAAAGGAACCACATGTCGCCCCGCGAACTCTTCTCCACGGCGGTCTGGGCACAGCCGCAGACCCTCGAGACGGCCGCCCGCGAGATCACCTCCTCAGTGCAGGCTGCGGCGATCTCGCCGTGGCGGCCCGGCGAGACGGTCGCGATCGTCTCGATGGGCGCCTCGAGCCACTCCGCGAACGCGCTCGTCGCCGCGCTCACCGCGCAGGGCGTTCGCAGTGCCAACCTGACCGCCTCCGAGCTCTTCGACGCGCCCGAGGGCTACGAGCCCGGCGATCACGTGCTGCTCGTGTCGGAGTCGGGACGAAGCCCGGAACCCATCGAGGTCGCGCGGCGCCTGGCGCCGGGGCGGCGGATCGCCATCACGAACTTCGCGCGATCGCCTCTCGCCGAGGTGAGCGACGCCGTGATCTCGTACGGCGGCATTCCGGACTCGCCGGTGTACACCGCCGGATACAACGCGACGCTCATGGCGTACTCCGCGCTCCTGCGGGCAGCCGGGCTGCCCGGCGAATCGATCGACGAGGCCGCGGTGCCGGCGATGGTGCAGGAGACCCTCGAACGGTTCGGCGC
>JAPSJU010000184.1 GCA_031178025.1 Agromyces sp.
GCCGCGATCTCGGTCGCGGCGAATCGCGCCTGCAACCCCGCTGCGGCGGCGGCACCGAAGGCGGCGAGCCCGACGAAGACGAGCGCGGCCCAACCGGACGCCGCCGCGGTGACGACGAGCACGGCACCCGCGAAGGCGCACGCGTATCCCGTCGCGAGCGCGACATGCCGCCCCGAGCGCACCGCCAGCCGGGCGAGGGGAACGGCGGCGATGGCGGCGCCGAGCACGCCCGACGCCTGCGCGAGACCGCCCATGGCGAGCACGTCGGTGAGATCGACGACGAGGATCGCGGCGAGGGCCATGCCGGTCGCGACGCCGACGCCCGCGAGCAGTTGATTGACGATGAGCACGGCGAGCGAGATGCCGCGTCGCGGCATCCGCTCGGCTCCGTCGTCGCTCATCGGGTCAACCGTACTCCGGGGCGGCGGGAAGCCCGAAGAACTCCTCCAGGGTCGTGAATCCCGTCTCGCGCATCTCGGTGGCGAGCGCGACGCCGACGTAGCGGAAGTGCCACGGCTCGTACTCGTACCCGGTGATCGGCGTCTTGTCGGCGGGGTATCGCAGGATGAACCCGAAGCGCCAGGCGTTGTCGCGCAGCCAGATGCCCTCGTCGGTCTCGCCGAAGCACGCGTCGAGCGAGCACTCCCCCGAGGCGGCGCCGATGTCCATCGTGAGCCCTGTCTGGTGCTCGCTGAAGCCCGGGCGCGCGGTCGAGAGGTCGTCGCCGTCGTAGATCTCCTCCTGTGCGGCGTACGAGCGGTACGCGCTGTTCGAGGCGAGCTCGAGCCCGGCCTCGTCGAGCGCCGCCTGGAACATGGCGACCACGGCGTCCGATGCCTCCTGGCGCAGGAGCGGCGGCCAGGTGTGCTCGACGGGCACGTCGACGAGATCGGCGGGTACGTAGTCCTGCGGGTCGAGCGGACGGAGCTTGTTGACGACCACCCAGATGCTCGCGGGATCGTCGAGCGAGTGTGCTGTGCGATCGAAGGTCTCGACGCTCGCCGGAGGTGGGGTCACGGCCGGTGCGGGTCGCGGGGTGGGCGTGGCATCCCGGGCATCCGGCGAGTCGGATTCCGAGACGGATGCCCCGGCGCCGGGCGCTCGCCCCGAGACGGCGCCGACGACGAACGCGGCGCCCGCGATGAGCGCCAGGCTGAGCGCGCATGCGATGACGAGTCGACGACGCTGCCTCGCTCGATCGGCGGGATCCGGGCGGTCGTTCGAGGGCACCGCTCGAGTCTACGCCGGGGGCCGTGAGGTCACATTCGAGTAACGAAGGACTTCCGTGAGAGCGCTCTCTTGACAGTGCGATCGCCATCCGCATAGCATCGCCCGTGGTTGTGAGAGCGCTCTCACCACAGTCGGTGCCACGCGCTCGCGCACCCCATCCGACACCACGTACACAAGGGAGTGACCGTGAAGCTTTCACGACCCATCGCGACGATCGCCACCGTCGCCGGCGCTGCATCCATCGCCATCATCGCCGCCGGCTGCTCGGCGCCCTCCGCTTCGGGCGGCGGCGACGACGGCACGGTCGAGCTGACCATCGCCACGTTCAACGACTTCGGCTACTCGGACGAGCTCCTCCAGGAGTACATGGACGAGAATCCCGGCGTCACGATCGTGCACAACCGGGCCGCCACCTCGAATGACGCCCGCGCCAACTACTTCCAGAAGCTCGGCAAGGAGGGCCTCGCCGACATCGAGGCCGTCGAGGTCGACTGGTTCACCGAGGCGATGGAGTACTCCGACCTGCTCGCCGAGGTCCCCGCCGATGCCGAGGGCCGCTGGCTCGACTGGAAGGAGGCCGCCGCGACCGACGGCGAGGGCCGCCTCGTCGGCTTCGGCACCGACATCGGCCCGCAGGGCGTCTGCTACCGCTCAGACCTGTTCGCCGCCGCCGGACTGCCCACCGACCGCGCTGACGTCGCCGCGCTCCTCGACGGCGACTGGGACAACTTCTTCAGCGTCGCGGACCAGTACACGGCCGCCACCGGCAAGCCCTTCATCGATTCGGCCAACTCCGTGCTCCAGGGCATCGTCAACCAGCTCGAGACCGCCTACGAGGAGCCCGACGGCACCATCGTCGCCACCGAGAACCCCGACATCGAAGACGCCTACACGACCGTCGTCGAGCGCGCCGTGCCGATCTCCGCCTACGCGGGCCAGTGGAGCGACGACTGGTTCGCCTCGATGGCCAACGGCGAGTTCGCCGCGATGCTCTGCCCGGGCTGGATGCACGGCGTCATCTCCGGCAACGCCCCCGAGGTCGCCGGCTGGGACGTCGCCGACGTCTTCCCCGGCGGCGGCGGCAACTGGGGCGGCTCGTACCTGACGGTGCCCGCCAACGGCGCGAACGTCGAGGAGGCCCTCAAGCTCGCCGACTGGCTGACCGCCCCGGAGCAGCAGGTCAAGGCGTTCGTGAACGCCGGCACGTTCCCGAGCCAGTCCGCGGCCTACGAGGACGAGGGCCTCACCGCCTTCACCAACGAGTACTTCAACAACGCCCCCACCGGCGAGATCGGCATCAACCGAGCCGAGGCGGTCACGGTCGCGACGTTCAAGGGACCGAAGTTCTTCCAGTTCCACGACGCGCTCCAGAACGCGGTCACCCGGGTGTTCGACGGCGTCGAAGACGCGTCGACCTCGTGGGACACGTGGGTCACCGAGGTCAGCGCCTTCTGACACCGGGGTCAGCGCCTTCTGACCTCCGACCGAGAGCAGGGGTCGCGCCTCCGGGCGCGGCTCCTGCCCTCCGACCCGCCCGTCCTCGCCGAAAGGGAGCACTCGTGACCGCCACCGCCACGCGTCTCGACGAGTCAGCGCCGGACCGCCCCCTGCGGCCGCCTCGCGTGATCTCGTTCAGCCAGCGCCTCAGCCGATGGGACCTCAGGGTCTCGCCGTATCTCTACATCTCGCCGTTCTTCATCATGTTCGCCGTCGTCGGGCTCTTCCCGATCGCGTTCACCGCCGTCATCTCCTTCATGGACTGGGACCTCGTGCGCAATTCGGGGCAGTTCGTCGGCGTCGACCAGTACGCCTGGATCCTGGGCCAGCCGCAGTTCTGGACGGCGCTCCGGAACACCTTCAGCATCTTCCTCCTCTCGAGCGTCCCGCAGCTCATCGCCGCCGTCGTCATCGCCGCGATGCTCGACCGCAACATCCGAGGCCGGACCTTCTGGCGCATGGGCGTGCTGGTGCCCTTCGTCATGGCTCCCGTCGCCGTCGCACTCATCTTCAGCAACATGTTCGGCGACAACCACGGCCTCGTGAACCAGATCCTCGCCGATACCGGCCTGCCGGCGATCCAATGGCACAAGGACGCGTTCTGGAGTCACGTCGCGATCGCCACGATGGTGAACTTCCGCTGGACCGGCTACAACACGCTCATCCTGCTCGCCGCCATGCAGGCCATCCCCCGCGACTACTACGAGGCCGCGACCGTCGACGGCGCCGGCGCGTTCCGCCAGTTCCGCAGCATCACGCTCCCGTCGCTGAAGCCGACGCTCATCTTCGTGATCATCACCGCGACCATCGGCGGCTTGCAGATCTTCGACGAGCCGCGCATGTTCGACCAGTTCGGCCGAGGCGGCGCCGCGCAGCAGTGGCTCACGATCACGCTCTACCTCTACGACATCGGCTGGGGGCAGTGGAACTTCGGGAGGGCCGCTGCGCTCGCCTGGATCCTGTTCCTGATCATCCTGATCATCGGCCTCATCAACCTGCTCGTGACGAGACGGCTCGTTCGCGGCGAAGGGCGGCGAACACCATGACGGCACTCGAGACTCCCCCGGTTCCCGCGCCCGGCGCATCGGACGGAGGGCGGATGCCGCAGCCGCGTGGGAGCCGCGGCCGTCGCCGCACGACGCGCATCCGCGGTGTGCGCGCCGGGTTCTGGGTCTACCTCGGCCTCGGCGTCGTGCTCGTCGGGGCGCTGTTCCCCTTCTACTGGTCGTTCCTCATCGGCTCCGGCGACTCGTCGACGATCAACGACCCGGACATGTCGTGGGTCCCCGGCGGCAACTTCCTCGAGAACGCCGCGACGGTCGTGAACGACCCGGCGGTCAACTTCTGGCGCGCCCTCGCGAACTCCGTCGCCAGCTCGGCGCTCATCGCGGCATCCGTCGTCGTGACCTCGACGCTCGCCGGCTGGGCCTTCGCGAAGCTCAGGTTCCCCGGCAGCAGGGCCCTGCTCGTCTTCGTCGTCGCGACGATGGCCGTGCCGATGCAGCTCGGCGTCGTGCCGCTCTACATCCTGTTCGCCGACCTCGGCTGGACGGGAACCATCGGCGCGATCATCTTCCCGGCGCTCACGAGCGCGTTCGGCGTGTTCTGGATGACGCAGTACCTGCAGCAGTCGGTGCCCGACGAGCTCATCGAGGCCGCACGCGTCGACGGCGCCTCGATGATCCGCACCTTCTGGACGGTCGGCGTCGTCGCCGCGCGCCCCGCGGCCGCCATGCTCGGGCTCTTCACGTTCGTCACGGCATGGAACAACTTCTTCTGGCCGTTCATCGTGCTCGACCGGAGCGATCCGACGCTGCCCGTCGCACTCTCGCTGCTGCAGTCGAACCACTTCGTGGACTACTCCATCGTGCTCGCCGGCGTGCTGCTGTCGACGCTGCCGCTGCTGCTGCTCTTCGTCTTCGCGGGCAAGCAGCTCGTTTCCGGAATCATGCAAGGAGCCGTCAAGGGATGACCACCGCCCAGTACCCCGCCAG
>JAPSJU010000185.1 GCA_031178025.1 Agromyces sp.
CGCGAGCACGGCCGACGTCCGGCGTCCGCACGAGCACCCGCGACTCCCCGTCGGCACGGAACTCGTCGAGGGTGCCCTGCGCCACGAGTCGCCCCGCGCTCATCACGCCGATATGCGAGCACACCTGCTCGACCTCGGCCAGCAGGTGGCTCGAGACGAAGACCGTCGTTCCGTCGTCGGCGAACGAGCGGATGAGCGCGCGCACCTCACGCGTGCCCTGCGGGTCGAGCCCGTTCGTCGGCTCGTCGAGCACGAGCAGGTCACGCGGCATGAGCAGGGCGTTCGCGAGGCCGAGCCGTTGCGTCATGCCGAGCGAGTAGGCGTGCACCTTCTTGCGCGCCGCATGGGTGAGGCCCACGCGTTCGAGTGCGGATGCGACGCGAGCCGCGCGAGTCCGGCTCGACGAATGCCGGGCGGCGGCGTCGAAGCGTCGCAGGTTCGCCTCCCCCGAGAGGAACGGCGAGAACGCGGGACCCTCCACGAGCGCGCCGACCCGAGGCAGCACCGCGTCGACGTGCCGCGGCATCTCCGCCCCCAGCACACGGGCCTCGCCCGCCGTCGCCGCGACGAGGCCGAGCAGCATCCGGATGGTCGTCGTCTTGCCCGAGCCGTTCGGACCGAGGAAGCCGAAGACGGCCCCCTGCGGGACGACGAGGTCGATGCCGTCGACCGCGAGCTGCGCGCGGAATCGCTTCGTGAGGCCGTGCGACTCGATCGCGGGGTCGGGCACGCGCGGCGCCCGTCAGCGACCGCTCGAGGCGGCGTCGAGCAGGCGATCGGCGGGCACGGCGCCCGCCAGCACGCGGCCGTCGTCGGTGAAGAGCACGGTGAGGAGGGAGGTCTGCAGTACGCGTCCGCCCTCGACCGGCTCGGTGAGGTGCTCGAGCATCGCGGATGCCTCGTCTCCCGCATCAGGCGCGCCGGACCGCGGCGCGTCGCCCGCGGGGAGCTCGACCACGGCCGACCAGCCCTCGCCGTGCACGACCGGCTGCGGCATCCGCTCGCCGTCGGTCGGTGCGCCGGCGTCGGCCTCGGCGCGCCACTGCTCGAGCTCGGCCGGAGTCGGCAGTGCGACCACGTGCTCGGTGACCTCGGTGCCGTCGGGCGGCGTGAACACGAACACGGACGCGTCGGGAACCTGGAACGAGACGTCGGTGAAGGCGACTCGGAACGCGGGCTCCTCGCCGCCGCGGGCGGTGACGGATGCCGCGAGCGGCACGCCGTGCTCACCATCGATCGAGATGGAGATCACGCCCACGAGCGTGTCGTCGTCGCGCGGCTCGAGGCGCAGCTCGTAGACCTCGCGCCCGGCGACCCGGGCATCGGTACCGACCGAGACCTCCGTCGTGTCGTCGAGCTCGGCGAGGGCACGATCGAGCACCGCGTCGGGCGTCGGAAGGGGCGTACCGAGCTCGGCTTCCAGCCGCTCGCGTGCCGCCGCCGCCGTGCCGCGCGCGACGTCGCGCAGCGCCTCGAGCTCGGCCTCGTCGGGGAGGACGACGTGCGTCGCCGCCGCTTCGCGCGAGTCGTACACCCAGGCGTCCGTCCCGCTCACGTACACGTCCCGTTCGGCGAGCGCGTCGAGCACCTGCAGCCGGGCGTGGTCGCCGTCGAGGTAGACCCGCGCGGTGTGCGTGCCGGTCGCGAGCGAGACGAGGTCGTCGAGGTCGGTGGCGGATGCCCCGTCGCCGTCACCTGCAGGGCCGCCGCCCATGGGGCCGGTGAGACCGGAGAGGTCGGGCAGTCCCAGCTCGGAGTCCTGCTCGATCGTGCCCGAGAGCGCGTCGACCTCGCTCGCCGCAGCGAACTGGATGAGTTCCTCGGGCGTGAGGTCGGGCAGGTCCACCGCGGCGTTCGCCTGCATCGGCACGAGGATGACGCCGCTGGCGATCACGATCGGTGCGGCGATGGCGGGGATCCACCGGCTGAATCGCCGGCGCGCCCCGGTGTCACTCGGGCGCATGGGTTCAGGGTACGCCGGGTCGCCGCATCCGAGACCGATCCATGGCGAACGTTCAGGGTCGTCGGCCATTGCCGTCGGGCGCGGCCGGGTCTACGGTGTGTGGCATCGGCAGTCGTACCCAGTTCGGGGGAACCAATGGTCAACGTCGTCCACCACTCCCTGCGCCGCCGAGCGGCGCTCGCACTCGCAGCTCCGCTCATGGTGGGGCTCGCGGCGACCGGAGCGCCGGCGGTCGCGCAACCGCTCGCAGCGCCGCCGGCGAGCATCGCGGCGGGCCGGCCGACACCGCCGGCCCCGTCGACCTCCACGGGATACGGCGGTGCGGTCTCGTCGGTCGACGCCTCCGCCAGCGCCGTCGGCCTCGAGGTGCTCCGTGACGGCGGCAACGCCGCCGATGCCGCGGTGGCCACGGCGGCGGCGCTCGGCGTGACCGAGCCGTACAGTGCCGGCATCGGCGGCGGCGGGTACTTCGTGTACTACGACGCGCTGACCGGTGACGTGACGACGCTCGACGGTCGCGAGACCGCGCCGGCCGCGATGCCGAGCGACGCCTTCATCGACCCCGCGACCGGTACGCCGTATCCGTTCGCGGCGGCCGTGTCCTCCGGCCTCTCCGTCGGCGTTCCGGGCACCCTCGCGACGTGGGAGGAGGCGCTCGACCGCTTCGGCACGGAGTCGCTGCGCGACATGCTGAAGCCGGCCATCCTGCTCGCGACGAAGGGGTTCACCGTCGACCAGACGTTCCGCGACCAGACGCTCGCCAACCAGCAGCGCTTCTCGGCGTTCCCCGACACCGCGGAGCTGTTCCTGCCGAACGGCGACGCGCCCCGGGTCGGCTCGATCTTCAAGAACCTCGACCTCGCGAAGACGCTGCGGCAGATCTCGCTGCGCGGCACCGAGATCTTCTACGAGGGCCCGATCGCCGAGGAGATCGCCGACGTCGTGCAGGATCCGATCACGACGCCGGACACCACGCTCCCGGCGTTCCCCGGCTTCCTCACCGCCGACGACATGGCCGGGTACGGGGTGCTCGAACAGGAGCCGACGCACGTCGAGTACCGCGGCCTCGACGTCTACGGGATGGCGCCGTCGTCGTCGGGCGGCACGACCGTGGGCGAATCGCTCAACATCCTCGAGAACTTCGATCTCTCGGGGTCGGCGGAGGAGGTCGCCCGGAGCCTGCACCTCTTCCTCGAGGCGACCGCCCACGCGTTCGCCGATCGCAACGCCTACGTGGGCGACCCGGCGTTCGTCGACGTGCCGACCGAGGTGCTGCTCAGCCAGGAGTTCGCCGACGCCCGAGCGTGCGTGATCGACCCGGACGCCGCATCGACGAAGCCCGTCGCCCCGGCGCCGCTCGACGCGGCCGGCTGCGACGCGGTCGCGCTCGGCGAGCATGCCGACACCGAGAACATCTCGACGACGCACCTCTCGGTCGTGGACCAGTGGGGCAACGCGGTCGCCTACACGCTCACCATCGAGCAGACCGGGGGTTCCGGCATGACGGTGCCCGACCGCGGGTTCCTGCTGAACAACGAGCTCACCGACTTCAGCTTCGTGCCGAACCCCGCCGATCCGAACATCGTCGAGCCGGGCAAGCGGCCCCGGTCGTCGATGTCGCCGACGATCGTGCTCGACGGCGGCGAGGTGCGGTACGTCGTCGGGTCGCCGGGCGGGTCGATGATCATCACGACGGTCACCCAGGTGCTCGTGAACCGCATCGACCTCGGCATGGCGTTGCCCGACGCCGTGGCGGCGCCCCGGGCCTCGCAGCGGAACACGGCGGCCGTCGCCGCCGAGCCCGCGTTCCGGGCCGCCTACGAAGCAGCGCTCGCACCGTACGGGCACCAGTTCACGACGTCGGCCGAGATCGGTGCGGTGGCCGCGATCGAGGTGGATGCCGACGGGCTCATGACCGCTGCGGCCGAGCCGCTTCGCCGCGGCGGCGGAACAGGGCTCGTCGTCGCACCGGTGGACTAGCTCCCCGGAGGTCGGTACTTGAAGCCGACGTGCGATGCGGAGAAGCCGAGCCGCTCGTAGAAGCGGTGCGCGTCGATGCGCGCGGCATCCGACGTCAACTGCACCAGCGCGGCGCCCGCGCCGGGCGCGACATCCTTCGCCCACTGGATCATCCGACGGCCGATGCCCCCCGAGCGACGGTCGCTGCGCACCCGCACCGCCTCGATCTGCAACCGGGTCGCCCCGCGACGGGCGAGTCCGGGGATGAGCGTCAACTGCATGGTGCCGACGACGCCGTCGCCGGCCGATTCGGCGACCAGGAGCAGCTGTGCGGGATCGCGGTCGATCGCGGCGAAGGCCCGCTCGTACGCCGGCACGTCCTCCGAACGGTTCCGGTCCCCGCGGCCGGCGCTCACCGGATCGTCGGCGAGCAGCGCGAGGATCGCGTCGAGGTCGTCGAGGGTCGCGCGACGCAGTCGCAGTCCTGGCGCGAGCTCGACGGGCAGCCGGGGCCGCAGCTCGGTCACAGCGCGCGAAGGCGGGGGGCGAGGTCCCGCTCGAACAACTCGAGGAACCGACGCTGGTCGTGGCCGGGCGCATGGAACACCAGGTGGTTCATCCCCGCGTCCACGTACTGGCGGATGTCGGCGACCACCTGATCGGGGTCGGTGCCGACGATCCAGCGCTTCGCGATCTGCTCGATCGGCAGGGCGTCGGCCGCGCGCTCCATCTCGACGGGGTCGGTGATGTCGTGCTTCTGCTCCTTCGAGAGCGAGAGCGGCGACCAGA
>JAPSJU010000186.1 GCA_031178025.1 Agromyces sp.
TGTTGTCTCGTCGAACATAAGTCTTGCGTCCTGTGGCGTTGTCTGCGTATGCTCGCACTCACGCAATCATCGAAGCGCTTCGAAAGCACGGCGCTCCGGTGGACGATGAGGTCGAGGAGGTGTGCGATGGTGACGATCAGCGACGTGGCCAGGGCCGCGGGCGTCTCCATCTCCACCGTCTCGTACGCGCTCTCCGGCAAGCGCTCGATCACGCCGTCGACGCGAGCCCGCATCGAAGCGGCCATCCGCGAGCTCGAGTACGAGCCGCACGCCGGCGCCCGCATGCTGGCCGGGGCGAAGACGAACATCCTCGCCCTCTCGGCACCGATCCACGACGATGGCCACCTTCCGACGCACATGCGATTCGTCACCGCCGTGGTCGACACGGCGCGCAGGCACGAGGTCGACGTGCTGCTGCTCGCGACCGACGACGACGTCTCGGGCATCCGGCGCGTCGCCGCGTCGTCGCTCGTGGACGGCGTCGTGGCGATGGGCGTGAAGGCCCACGACGATCGTGTCGACCTCGTGCGGAACCTGCGGCTGCCGGCGGCCTTCATCGGAGTGCCGGACGAGGATTCGGGCCTCGCCTGCGTCGACCTCGACTTCGAGCGCGCCGGGGAACTCGCCGTCGAGACCCTTGCTGCCGCCGGGCATCGCGAGATCGGAGTGGTCGGCCACCCGCCGACCTACCTCGAGCGCGACACCGGATTCGTGCAGCGCTTCACCACCGGCCTGCAGCGCGCCGCGAGCCGGCTCGGGGTCCGGATCCGCATCGTGTCGCCCACCCTGGCCCGGGGCGCCGCGGAACGAGCGTACGACGAGCTCGCGGCCACCATGCCCGGGATGACGGCCCTGTTGTTCCACTGCAACGAGCCCGTCGTCGAGGCGGTGCTGCGTCGCGTCCGCGAACTCGGCATCGAGGTGCCCCGGGACATGTCGGCGTTCGCCGCGTGCGCGAGCTACGACACCGAGCACCTGACCATCCCCCTCAGCTCCATCCCCCTGCCACTCGACCAGATGTGCCGCATCGCGGTCGAGTCCGCCCTGCACCAGGTGCAGGGTCTCGACGCCACCCGCGTCGAACTCATCCCGCCCGTGCACCAGGACCGCGGCTCCGTCGCCCGGCCCTATCGCTGAGGCATCCGCACCACACCACCATCCGCTGCATCACTCGATCGGTTCACATCGGATCCGCTGGTTTCGAAGCGCTTCGACACCGAGAACCCCACCTGAAAGGAACACGCACATGAGGATCACCACGCGCGGCATCGGCGCCGTCGCGGCACTCGCCGCAACGGCCGCCCTGCTCACCGGCTGTTCGCAAGGACCGAGCTCCGACCCGAACACGCTCAAGCTCTGGCACTTCGAGGGCACCGACAGCGACGTGGGCATCGCGTGGGAGCGGGCCATCGAGATCTTCGAGGAGGAGACCGGAGCGACCGTCGAGTACGAGGACAAGAGCTTCGAGCAGATCCGCTCCACCGCCAGCCAGGTGCTGAACTCCAACGAGGCGCCCGACGTGATGGAGTCGCCGAAGGGCAACGCGACCGCAGGCCTCCTCGCCAGCCAGGGCCTGCTCGCGGACATCACCGACGCCGTCGAGGAATACGGCTGGGACGAGATGCTCGCGCCGTCGCTGCAGACCACCGCGAAGTACGACGAGAACGGCGTCATGGGCTCCGGCCCCTGGTACGGCGTGCCGAACTACGGCGAGTACGTCACCGTCTACTACAACAAGACCGCCTTCGACGAGCTCGGCCTGGCCGTGCCGACCACGTACGAGGAGTTCGAGGCGGTGCTCGACGCCTTCGTCGCCGCCGGCCGGACGCCGCTCGCCGAGGCGGGCGCCGAGTACCCGCTCGGCCAGCTCTTCTACCAGCTCGCCCTCTCGAAGGCCGACCGCCAGTTCGTGAACGACTACCAGCTCTACGAGAACCCGGTCGACTGGCAGGGCGAGGCCCTCACCTACGCGGCCGAGAAGATCGTGGAGTACGTCGACAAGGGCTGGATCTCCGCCGACGCGACGGGCCTGAAGGCCGAGGACATGGGCGTCGGCTTCATGAGCGGCGAGTACCCGATCATGGTGTCGGGCTCGTGGTGGGCCGGCCGCGTCATCAACGAGGCGACCACGTTCGAGTGGGACACCTTCCTCTTCCCCGGGTCCGAACTGGTGCCGGGCTCGTCGGGCAACATCTGGGTCGTGCCCGAGAACGCGGCGAACAAGGAGCTCGCCTACGAGTTCATCGACATCACCATGCGCCCCGAGATCCAGGCGCTCATCGGCAACAACGGCTCGATCCCCGTCGCAGCCGACCCGGCCGACATCACCGACGAGAAGTCGGCGAAGCTCATCACCGACTTCAACACGGTCATCGAGAACGACGGACTCGCCTTCTACCCCGACTGGCCCACGCCGACCTTCTACGACCAGCTCGTCGGGGCCCTGCAGGAGCTCGTGAACGGCTCGCTCACCCCCGAGCAGGCGCTCGAGCAGCTCGGCACCGAGTACGACGACGGCGTCGCCGACATCACCGGATGACCCGGCGCTGACGAATCCCGCCGGCCGGCGCGAACGCGCACCCGCGCACCCATCGCGCCGGCCGGCGGGGCCGGCCCAGTCACATCGAAAGGTCCACCATGGCTGTCACCCTCGCCGCACGGCGCACGGCGCCGCGGCGCCCAGACCGTCGCTCCGACGGCATGAGCGCGATCTCGGGCGTCCGCTCGAGCGGGTTCTGGTTCTACCTCATCCCGGGGCTGTTGCTGTTCACGTTCATCATCTTCATCCCGCTCGTGTGGAACGTGTACCTCAGCTTCACGGACTGGCGCGGCATCCGCCCGCCGGAGTTCATCGGGCTCGAGAACTGGATCGAGCTGCTCGGCGATGCCAAGTTCTGGGCGTCGTTCCGCAACTCGCTCGCGATGATCGTCGCCATGGTCATCGTGCCGACCCTGCTCGGCCTCGTGCTCGCCGCGCTCCTGTTCGACGTCATCGGCCGCAAGTTCGGCGGTCGCGTCGCGAGCTTCCTGCGCGCCACCTACTACCTGCCGCAGATCCTCCCGGTCGCCATCGCGGCCATCGTCATCGGGTGGATCCTGCGCCCCGACAACGGCGCGCTGAACACGGTGCTCGAGTCGGTCGGCCTCGGCGAGCTGCAGCACAACTGGCTGGGCAGCCCCGACACCGCGATGCTCTCGATCATGTTCGTCATGGTCTGGGTGCAGATCGGCTACCCGGTGGTGATCTTCATGGCGGCACTGCAGCGCGTCGACCCCGAGCTCTACGAGGCGGCGGAGCTCGACGGCGCGAGCTGGTTCCAGCGCTTCCGTTTCATCACGGTGAGCGCCATCCGGCCCGAGATCTTCGTCGTCACGCTCACCTGCACGATCGCCGCACTGAAGGTCTTCGGGCCGATCTACGCGCTCACGGGCGGCGGACCGGGCACGGCCACCATCGTGCCCAGCTACTACTCGTACATCGAGTTCTTCCAGAGCCAGCAGGTCGGCTACGGAGCCACGATCTCCACCGCGCTCACGATCGTCGTGGTCGTCGTGGCGATCGGGTTCATCCGGCTGCAGGTGCGTTCCGAGCGTGCGGAGGGTCAGCGCTGATGTCCGACATCAAGATCGAGAACCAGACGACGGATGCCGCGCTGCCCGCGGGCGCCTCGGCCGCCGACGCGGGCACGGTGCCCCTGGTCGCCTCGCGTGTCGCGCGGCGCCCGGGACGGGGCGGGGCGCCGGGCTCGCGTCGCACGAGACGTGACTGGGTATGGCTGGGGCTCGCCATCGTCTTCGGGCTGCTCGTCGCCATCCCGTTCTTCATCATCCTCGTCAACTCGTTCAAGTCGCCGACCGACTACAACACCTCGGGGCCGCTCCTGCTGCCGAAGGAGCTGTACTTCGACGGCATCGTCACGTTCTGGAACCGCGTCGACTTCCCCGAGAAGCTGTGGAACAGCTTCCTCATCGCCGGCTCGGTCGCCGTGCTCGCCGTGGCGCTCTCGGTGCTGAACGCCTTCGCCCTGGGCATCGGCCGGGTGAAGTACCGCACCGGCATCCTGCTGCTGTTCCTGCTCGCCGACCTGATCCCGCAGGAGGCGCTGCTCTACCCGCTCTACTACATGTTCAAGTCGGTCGGCCTCTACGATACGCAGCTCGCGATCATCATCATCTTCACCGTGATCCAGGCGGCGTTCGGCACCTACCTGCTCTCGAGCGTGTTCGGCACGTTCCCGCGCGAGGTGCTCGAGGCGGCGGCGCTCGACGGTGCGGGCAAGTTCCGCACCCTCGTGCGCGTCGTGCTGCCGATCAGCAAGGGCACGCTCTCGGTGCTGCTCATCTTCTTCTTCATCTGGACGTGGAACGAGTTCCTCATCCCCCTGACGTTCCTCGTGTCGAACGAGAACCAGACCGTGCCGGTGGCGATCACGCTGCTGCAGGGCGACCGGCTCATGGACGTCACGACGACGAGCGCCTCGGCGCTGCTCGGCGTCATCCCGACCCTCATCTTCTTCCTCATCTTCCAGCGCACCCTCACCCGCGGCATCACTGCCGGCGCGGTGAAGTGACCGCGGCACGACGTCTCGAAAGGACACCGCACCTCCATGAAGTTCACCGATGGGTTCTGGCAGATCCGGCCGGGCATCGATCCCCTGCACGCCCGCGAGGCGTACGACCTCTGGGCCGATGGCGACCACCGAC
>JAPSJU010000187.1 GCA_031178025.1 Agromyces sp.
GGTCGTGGCGCGGCTCGCACGGGCGGGAGTCGCAGCCGCGGCGCCGTCGTCCGGCGCGCCGGCGGCTGCCGGATCGGCCTGCGAGGAGCGGCGGGGTGCGGACGTCGTCGACGGCGACTTCCTGGCGCGCGGGCTGCGCGGCGCACTCGACGCCCCCCGATCGGCGGACACCCCCGTGCCGGTGCCTTCGGGAGCTTCGTCGTCGTGTTCTGAGCGCGAAACGGAAGTCACCCACACAACCTACCAACCGTCGGGCTGATCCCGATGCGGAGAGGACTGTCCGCAGCCGGAACCTGTGCAACACCTGAACGTCGCATCACGATCCCGCTACGACGAATGTCAAGGGCTCGGCGTTCGACGGCCCCCTCGGTATCCTGAGGTACGGCATAACGGCGTGTCCATATGTGAACTTCCGGATGAACGACGGGTGAACGGCTCGGCGACGAGCGCCCGTCACGTCCGACCCACCGAAGGAGATGCAGTGACCACCCAGATCGTGATCCTCGCGGCCGGCATGGGGAGCCGCCTCGGGCGATCCCTTCCCAAGCCGCTCACCGAGCTCAGCGACGGGCGCACCATCATGCGCCAGCAGTTCGACAACATCGAGCATGCCTTCGGCCCCGACGCGAACGTGACCATCGTGGTCGGCTACAAGCTCGAGCACATCATCGAAGCGTTCCCCCAGGCGTCGTTCGTCTACAACGAGGAGTACGACCAGACGAACACCTCGAAGAGCCTCATGCGCGCCCTGCAGGCGTCGCAGCCGGGCGGCGTCCTCTGGATGAACGGCGACGTCGTCTTCGACCCGCGCATCCTCGACCGCGCGCTGCCGTTCATCGCTCGCGACCAGTCCTTCGTCACCGTCAACACCGCCAAGGTGTCCGATGAAGAGGTGAAGTACACGACCACCGCCGAGGGCTACATCAAGGAGCTCTCGAAGACGGTCCGCGGCGGCCTCGGCGAAGCGGTCGGCATCAACTACGTGTCGAGCCGGGACAAGGCCGCGCTGCTCGCGCACCTCGCCCGGGTCGGCGACCAGGACTACTTCGAGCGCGGCATCGAACTGGCGATCGAGAAGAACGGCATGCTCGTCGAGCCCATGGACATCTCCGACCTCTACGCCGTCGAGATCGACTTCGCCGAAGACCTCGAGCGGGCGAATCACTTCGTGTGATCCAGCACCACAGCAGTGAAGAGCGGATGCCTCGCGGCATCCGCTCTTCGCATCCGCGGGCGCGGCCGGGACCACGCTGGGCGCCGCCGCCATCCGGGGATCGTGCGCGCGAGGCCTCTACGATGAGAGCGTGATGAGCACGGTATCCGCCGCCTACGGCGACGCACATCCGCTGCAGCGGACGCCATGGCATCGGTATCGCCACGCGCTGTGGCTGCTCACGACGCGCGACCTCAAGGTGCGCTACTCCACATCCGCCCTCGGCTACCTCTGGTCGGTGCTCGACCCGCTCGTGATGGCCGGGATCTACTGGTTCGTCTTCACGCAGGTGTTCCAGCGGATCGCGGGTACCGAACCGTACATCGTGTTCCTGCTCACCGCACTGCTGCCGTGGATGTGGTTCAACGGCGCCGTCTCCGACTCCACCCGCGCCTTCCTGAAGGACGCGAAGCTCGTGCGTTCCACGATGATCCCGCGCACGATCTGGGTGAACCGCATCGTGCTGTCGAAGGGGATCGAGTTCGTGCTGGCGCTTCCCGTGCTCGTGCTCTTCGCGATCCTGTTCGGGGCCCGGCCGGGGTGGGAGTTCGTCTTCTTCCCGCTCGCGATCCTGCTCCAGACCGCGCTGACGGCGGGCGTCGCGCTCATGGTCGCTCCGCTCGTGGTGTTCTTCCGCGACCTCGAACGTGCCGTGAAGCTCGTGCTGCGGTTCCTCTTCTACGCCTCCCCCATCATCTACGGCGTCTCCAACCTGCCGAGCGAACTGCACTTCTGGGCGGCCTTCAACCCGCTCTCGGGAATCTTCGGGCTGTATCGCGCCGGGTTCTTCCCCGGGGAGCTCGACTGGTTCAACGTCGTCATCGCCGCGGTGATGTCGTTCGCGTTCCTCGCGATCGGCCTGCTCGTCTTCCGCGGCAGCGTGCGTCAGGTGCTGAAGGAGATCTGATGACGGATGCCACCGCGCTCGCGCTCACGGAGCCGTACGCCATCCGGGCGGTCGGCCTCGGCGTCCGCTTCCGCCGGAACCGCCGCGGTCGCCGCTCGTTCAAGGACCTCCTCGCGGGTCGACGCCGGCGTACCCGTCCGAACGAGTTCTGGGCCCTGCGCGACGTGTCGATCGAGGTGCGGCCCGGGGAGGCGATCGGCGTCGTCGGGCGCAACGGCCAGGGGAAGTCGACGCTCCTCAAGCTCGTCGCCGGCGTGATGATCCCCGATGAGGGCCGCGTAGAGGTCACGGGCGGCGTCGCCCCGCTCATCGAGATCACGGGCGGATTCGTGGACGACCTGACGGTCCGCGACAACGTCTACCTCACCGCCGGACTGCACGGCATGACGCGGGCCCAGATCGATGCGAAGTTCGACGAGATCATCGCCTTCGCCGACATCGGCGACTTCCTCGACACGCCGTACAAGCACCTCTCGAGCGGCATGAAGGTACGCATCGCCTTCGCCGTGATCTCCCAGCTCGAGGAACCGATCATCCTCGTCGACGAGGTGCTCGCGGTCGGCGACAAGAAGTTCCGCGAGAAGTGCTACCGACGCATCGACGAACTGCTCGCCGGGGGGCGCACGCTCTTCTTCGTGTCGCACAACGAGCGGGACCTTCGCCGCTTCTGCACGCGCGGACTCTACCTCGACAAGGGCACGCTCGTGCTCGACGGACCGATCGACGACGTGCTCGATCGCTACAACGCCGACAACGGCACGAGCTGAGCGGATGCCGCGGGGTGAGGGCCCCGAGGCATCCGCTGCTCGTGCTCCTCGTCAGTCGCTCGCGCAGATGTAGTCCTGGAAGTGACCCGGGGTGGCCGAGAAGGCCTTGCCCGAGTTGTGCTTCAGGTCCTTCGTGTAGACGATCGCCGCCTCCCGGTACGCCGAGCTGCCCGGGGTCTGCACCTCGTCGAGCGTCGGAGCACCGTCGAAGTCGGCGCGGGCGCCCGTCACGTACGCGAGCTTCTCGAGTCCGGTGAGGTTGTTCGGATCCGGCTTGCGCACGTCGTTCCAGCCGCCGTACGCCGCATTGCAGTGCGTGTACAGGTTGTACGCGCCGTTCCAGTCGAGCAGCTTGTCACCGTCGTTGGGCCCGTTCGCGGCCACGTCGCCCTGCAGCACGTCGCGGTCCCACCCGCCGTAGAGCCAGTCGGTGCCGTGGTGGTGCTGGCGGCCCTCCACCCCGCTGTTCTCGGGTGCCGTGTCGGCGTACGCCGCGACGTGGGTGAACCACTCGGCGGGGTCGATGCCGGGCCGCGGCTGGTAGTCCACGATGTCGGCACCCGCCTCGGAGTCGTTCGCCCCGTGACCGGCGAACAGCACGTCGATCCACTCGCCGTGGGCGCCAGGTGCATTCCGGGAGGGGATGTCGGGCGTCGCGACGACGGGATCGCCCCGGCCGCCCCACATGACGTCCGCACCGTCGCCGCCGTAGGCGTAGTCGCCGCCGGAATCGCCGTTGACGAGGTCGGCCCCCGCGCCGCCGTGCATCGAGTCGTGGCCGGGGCCGCCGCGCATCCGGTCCGCGCCACCGGTCGTGAGGCCGTTGCTCTCGAGCACCGACCCGTCGCGATCGTGGGTCAGCGAGGTGCCGCGGTAGAGCGGATGGGCCTCGAACGGATGCAGCACGGCATCCTGCGGGCCCGAGTCCGGGCCGCCGAGGTTGATGCCGGGCGGGCCCTGGCTCACGTGCGACATGATGTCCGGGTCATCCGCGTCGCTGCCGTCGACCTCGACGAAGCGCGTCTGCACGCCGCCGCGGTCGCCGACCATCGCGTCCTCCCCCGCGCCGCCCCACATGGTGTCGGCACCGAGCTCGCCGTACTGGTCGTCGGCGCCGTCTTCGCCGAAGAGCCGGTCGTCGCCGTCCTGGCCCCACTGGCTGTCGTCGCCGTCATCCGCGCCGTCCGAGATGAGCGGGTTCGTTCCGTTGCCGCCGAAGATGAGATCGGCGCCCCAGACTCCCGCGGATGCCGGCGCCCCGACGTCGTACCGCGTGACCTCGCGCTCGATGACGGCGCTGCCGTCAGCGGGCGCCGCGTTGCCGGGGTACCGCTCCTCGTAGACCGCGTAGGAGTCGCCCTCCACCGTGCGCTCGAGCTCGCCGTTGTCGCCGAGCTGGAAGTCCGCCTCGCCGTCGCCGAAGAGCCAGTCGCCCTCGTCGCGATGCCCCGCGAGGTTCGAACCACCGAACTGGTCGTCCTGGCCGTCGGCCTGCGCCGCGCCCACCAGATCCGGTCCCGCGCTCGGAACGCCGGGGAGTCCGGCGGGCAGCGGCGGCAGTGCCGGAAGCACGCCGCCGACCTCAGGAGGCAGCAGGATGCTCGCATAGTCGCCGACCGGCCGGTCGCCGACCACGACGTCCGCACCGCCGTTGCCGTGCTGGAAGTCCGCCCCGCCGTCGCCGAAGAGGAAGTCGGTCCCGTCCTGGCCGAACTCGACGTCCACGCCGGAGCCGCCGTTGAGCTGGTCCGCTCCGTACTCCTCGGCATGCGGTCCGTCGAGGTCGTGGTACACGACTC
>JAPSJU010000188.1 GCA_031178025.1 Agromyces sp.
CGACGGGCGGCGCCGACTACTTCGCCGGCCACACCGTGAAGGCGCGCGCCACGGGCGCCCTCGCCTTCGCGCGCTTCGCCCACGAGGTCGCCAGGAACTACCCCGTCACGGTCGCGCTGCACACCGACCACTGCCCGAAGAATGCGCTGGAGGACTTCGTGTACCCCCTCATCGCCGCCTCCGAGGAGGAGGTGAAGGCGGGTCGCAACCCGATCTTCCAGTCCCACATGTGGGACGGCTCGGCCGTGCCGCTCGACGAGAACCTCGAGATCGCCGCGCAGATCCTCCCCCGGATGAAGGCGATCAACGCCATCCTCGAGGTCGAGATCGGCGTCGTCGGCGGCGAGGAGGACGGCGTCAGCCACGACATCAACGAGCACCTCTACACGACCCTCGACGACGCGATCGCGACCGTCGACGCGCTCGGCCTCGGCGACCAGGGCCGGTACATGGCCGCGCTCACGTTCGGCAACGTGCACGGCGTGTACGCGCCCGGCAACGTCAAGCTGAAGCCCGAACTGCTCAAGGAGATCCAGGACGGCCTGGCCGCGAAGTACGGCACCGACGCCAAGCCCCTCGACCTCGTGTTCCACGGCGGATCGGGGTCGACCGACGAGGAGATCGCCGAGGCGGTGCGCAACGGCGTCGTGAAGATGAACATCGACACCGACACGCAGTACGCCTTCACCCGGTCGATCGCCGGCTACATGTTCTCGAACTACGAGGGCGTGCTGAAGATCGACGGCAGCGTCGGCAACAAGAAGCAGTACGACCCGCGCGCGTGGGGCAAGGTCGCCGAGTCGGCGATGGCCGCTCGCGTCGGCGAGTCGACCCGCCAGCTCGGCTCGGCCGGCCAGTCGATCACGGCGTAGGCGCGCCGATGTCGAACGGCGAGGCCGCTGACCACACCGGCGACGACGGAGCCGTTCCGCCGCGCCGTGACGAGCGGCCTCGCCCGCAGTACGGCGAGTACGCCCCCGATGGCTGGACGTGGCAGCCGCCCTCGGGCGAGGGCACCTCCGACCCGGCACCGCAGATGTCCACGCCCCCTCCGGCCGCCCCGGCGGCCGGTGCCCGCCCGGTCGATCGCGTCATCACCGTCGTGCTCCTCGCCGTGGCGGTGCTCGGCGCGCTGAACACCGTGCTCAGCCTGCAGCAGCTCGCACCCCAGGTGCAGCTCGTGTACGACCAGCAGGGCATCGGCGACTACACGCCGCCGACGTGGCTTCCGACGCTCGTGATCGTCGCCACCATCGTGCAGCTCGGGCTGCTCGCGGTGACGATCGTGTGGTCGGTGCGCCGGCTGCGCGCCGGCCGGCTCGCGTTCTGGGTCCCGCTCGCCGGAGGTGCCGCATCCGTCATCGTCATGATGGTGCTCATGTCGATCGTGTTCCTGAACGACCCGGCGTTCCTCGCGTACCTCGACGAGCTCACCTCGGCACCCTGACCATGGCGTCTCGTGCGACGCGGGACGCGCCCGCAGGCACCATGGTCGGCTAGGAGCGGCTGCGTCCGCCGAGGGCGCGAGCGTCGCGGTTGCCCGCGAGGTCGCGTCGCAACTCCTTCGGCAGCGAGAACATCAGGTCCTCCTCGGCCGTCTTGACCTCGGCGACCTCGCCGTAGCCCGCGTCGGCGAGCGCCTCGAGCAGTTCCTGCACGAGCTCCTCGGGTACGGATGCCCCGCTCGTCACGCCGACCGTCGACACGCCCTCGAGCCACTCCTGCCTGACCTCGCTCGCATAGTCGACGCGGTACGCCGCCTTCGCCCCGTACTCGAGGGCCACTTCGACGAGCCGCACGCTGTTGGAGCTGTTGGCCGAGCCGACGACGATGACGAGATCGGCGTCCTGCGCGACCTTCTTGATGGCGACCTGGCGATTCTGGGTGGCGTAGCAGATGTCGTCGGAGGGCGGATCGGCGAGATTGGGGAATCGCTCACGCAGGCGCCGCACGGTCTCCATGGTCTCATCGACCGAGAGCGTGGTCTGCGACAGCCAGACCACCTTGTCGGGGTCGCGCACCTCGATGTTCGGCACGTCATCGGGACTGTTGACGAGGGTGACGTGATCGGGGGCCTCGCCTGCGGTGCCCTCGACCTCCTCGTGGCCCTCGTGGCCGATGAGGAGGATCTCGTAGTCGTCGCGGGCGAACCGCACGGCCTCGCGGTGCACCTTCGTCACGAGGGGGCAGGTCGCGTCGATCGCGTGCAGGCCCCGGTCGGCCGCCGCGTTCACGACGGCCGGCGAGACGCCGTGCGCGCTGAAGACGATGTGGGCACCCTCGGGGACCTCGTCGACCTCGTCGACGAACACCGCGCCCTTCGACTCGAGCTCGGTGACGACGTGGATGTTGTGCACGATCTGCTTGCGCACGTACACGGGTGCGCCGTAGTGCTCGAGGGCCTTCTCGACGGCGATCACCGCACGGTCCACACCGGCGCAGTAGCCTCGAGGCGCAGCGAGCAGCACGCGCTTGTGTCCGGAGACCGGGTTATCCTTGAGCCGGCCGCGCACGCCCGGGACTCTGGGCATGCCGAGGCCGATCCGCGGGGCATCCGTCGTACTGGTCACATGGTCCATCCTACGCGGGCGATGCTGAGTGAACGGCGGACGCCGAAGGTCGCAGGAACGGGAGAGGGGCTCGATGACGGACGCACCGGCGACGCGTGAGGCGCCCTGGCCCGTCGCCCTGCTCTCCGGCAAGCTCAAGGACTATCTCGACCGCCTCGGCACCGTGTGGGTGGAGGGCGAGCTCACCCAGTGGGGGGTCTCGGGCGGCAACGTCTACGGCAAGCTGAAGGACCTCGAGGCGGACGCCACCATCTCGATCACCATGTGGTCCTCGGTGCGGGCGCGGCTCTCCGAGCAGTTCAAGCAGGGCGACCACGTCGTCGCCCTGGTGAAGCCGAGCTGGTGGGTCAAGGGCGGCTCCCTCTCCATGCAGGTGTACGACCTGAAGCACGTCGGCCTCGGCGACCTGCTCGAGCGGCTCGAGCGGCTCCGCGCACAGCTCGCCGCCGAGGGGCTCTTCGAGCGGTCGCGCAAGAAGCGACTGCCGTTCCTCCCCGCGGTCATCGGACTCGTCACGGGGCGCGACAGCGACGCCGAGAACGACGTGCTGCGCAACGCCCGCCTGCGTTGGCCGAGCGTCGAGTTCCGCATCGAGTACGCCGCCGTGCAGGGCGACCGCACAGCGGTCGAGGTGGTCAGGGCGATCCGACGGCTCGACGCCGATCCCGCCGTCGAGGTCATCATCGTCGCGCGTGGCGGCGGCGACTTCCAGAACCTCCTGGGGTTCAGCGACGAACGCGTCGTGCGAGCCGCAGCCGAGGCGTCGACCCCGATCGTCTCGGCGATCGGCCACGAGGCCGACCGGCCGCTGCTCGACGAGGTCGCGGACCTGCGCGCCTCCACCCCCACGGATGCCGCGAAGCGCGTCGTGCCCGACGTCGCCGAGGAACTCGTGCGGGTCGAGCAGGCGAGAGCACGCCTCGGGATGCGGCTCTCCTCGATCATCACGCGCGAGATCGACCGCATCGGCCACCTGCGGGCGCGGCCCGTGCTGGCCGACACCGGCTGGATCGTCGATCGACGCGCCGAGGAGCTCACCCGCTGGGTCGCCCGAGGCGCGGAGCTCGTCGAGCGCTGCATCGAGCGCCAGACCGCTCGCATCGGCGAGTTGCGCGGTCACCTCCGTGGACTCTCGCCCCAGTCGACGCTCGATCGCGGCTACGCGATCGTGCAGGGCCCGGACGGGCAGGTCCTGCGCGGACCCGACGACGCTCCCGACGGCACCCCGATGACGCTCACGCTCGCCGAAGGCGTGCTCGGCGCCGTGTCGACCGGCCGGCCCGACCGCTCGTGACCGCGTGACCGCGCACCGGAGGATGGGCAGCTCGACGCTCCGACGTCGCTGAACGGGGTCGGCGGCGCCGAATAGAATGGATCCATGCCCCCGACTCCCATCGACGTCGCCGAGCTCAGCTACGAGCAGGCGCGCGACGAACTCGTGCAGGTCGTCGCCGAGCTCGAGCAGGGCTCCGCGACGCTCGAGCAGTCCCTCGCGCTGTGGGAGCGCGGCGAGGCGCTGGCCGCCCGCTGCGAGGAATGGCTGATCGGCGCGAAGGCTCGCCTCGACGCGGCGCGTTCGGGCGCGGCCCGCAGCACCGCAGCATCCGGTGACGGCGGTGGCCGCTGATGGCGGAGCGCCGGCCTCGCATCGTCGCCGAGCTCGGCCGCCCCGAGACGCCCGAGGAGACCGCCGCGCGCAAGGTCGAGGCCTCACGGAGGCACCGGCAACGCCAGACCACGAAGAACCTCGTGCTGTCGCTCGGCGCCAGCCTCATCGTGATGCTCGTCATCGTGCTGCTCGTCCCGCGCAGTGACACTCCGATCGAACGCGACATCGACGTCGCCGATGTGGCCGAGCAGGCCCAGGTGTCGATGGATGCGCCGCTGGCGGTGCCGGATGTGCCGTCGAGCTGGCGCGCGAACGCCGCCGAGCTGCGTCGGTCGGACGCCGACGACGTCACCGCGTGGTACGCCGGATACGTGACGGAGAGCAACGAGTACCTGGGCTTGTACCAGGGCCTCGACGCGAATCCCACGTGGGTCGCCGAGCAGCTCGCCCGCACCGTCGCGACGGGCACGACGACGATCGACGGGATCGAGTGGACGGTGTACGAC
>JAPSJU010000189.1 GCA_031178025.1 Agromyces sp.
GTCACCCCCACGCGACGTTCGAGGCGCTCGACCCGCGCGAGGGCACCACGCTCGCTGTCGTCGCTCGAGGGGACGAGCACCCGGGCGAGCATCAGCTCGAGATGCAGTCGCGGCGATGTCGCGCCGGTCATCTCGGTGAGCGTCTGGTTGACGAGGTCGGCGACCCGCGAGAGCTCGGCCGAGCCGAACGCGGCCGCCTGGGCCGACATGCGCGTGAGCTCGTCGGCCGGGACGCCGCGCAGCACGGCGGCCGCCGCTTCGGGCGAGGACGCCGCGACGACGATGAGATCGCGCAGGCGCTCGAGCAGGTCTTCGACGAAGCGGCGCGGGTCCTGCCCGGTCTGCACGACCCGGTCGGCAGCGGCGAACGCACCCGCCGCGTCCTTCGCACCGATCGCGTCGACGACCTCGTCGAGGAGGGCGGCGTGGGTGTAGCCGAGCAACGCCACCGCACGCTCGTAGTCGATCGTGGACCCCTCTGATCCGGCGATGAGCTGGTCGAGCAGGGAGAGCGTGTCACGAGGGGACCCGCCGCCGGCTCTCACGACGAGCGGCAGCACGCCGGGGGCCACTTCGACGCCCTCTTCGGTGCAGAGCTGCTGCACGTACTCGAGCATCGGCCCGGGTGGCACGAGCCGGAACGGGTAGTGGTGCGTGCGCGAGCGGATGGTGCCGAGCACCTTGTCGGGCTCGGTCGTCGCGAAGATGAACTTGATGTGCTCGGGCGGCTCCTCGACGAGCTTCAGCAGGGCGTTGAAGCCCTGCGGCGTCACCATGTGCGCCTCGTCGAGGATGAAGATCTTGTACCGGTCGCGCGCCGGTGCGAACACCGCGCGCTCGCGCAGGTCGCGGGCGTCGTCGACGCCGTTGTGGCTCGCGGCGTCGATCTCGACGACATCGAGCGAGCCGCTGCCGCCGCGGGACAGCTCCACGCAACTGGGGCAGACGCCGCAGGGCGTGTCGGTGGGGCCCTCCGCGCAGTTCAGGCAACGGGCGAGGATGCGCGCCGAGGTCGTCTTGCCGCAGCCTCGCGGCCCGCTGAAGAGATAGGCGTGGTTGACCCGATCAGTGCGAAGCGCGGTCATGAGCGGATCCGTCACCTGCGACTGCCCGATCATCTCGGCGAACGTCTCGGGCCGGTAACGGCGATACAGGGCGGTGACCACGCCTCAATCGTAGTTGCCGCGTCGGACACTGCGGTCGGGGCGGCGCACCTACCGCCGGGCGAGATCGCGCAGCACCGTCTGCGCGGCCTGATGACCGGCCATGCCGTGCACGCCGGGACCCGGCACCGTCGACGACGAGCAGAGGTACACCCCCGGCACGGGGGTGCGCCACGGGCGGCGCGCGAGGACGGGGCGGGCGAGCATCGTCCGCAGCGTGAGGAGGCCCGATCCGATGTCGCCGCCGACGAGGTTCGCATCTCCTCGCTCGAGCTCGACCGCGGTCGTCACCGTCGACGCGAGGATCGTGCCGCGGAAGCCCGGCGCGAACTCCTCGATGCGTGCGACGACCTGCTCGGTGGCGTCGATCGGCGAGCCGTGCGGCACGTGGGTGTACGCCCACACGGTGTGCGCGCCGGCCGGAGCACGGGAGGCGTCGAAGAGGCTCGGCTGCGAGAGCAGCACGTACGGTCGCTCGGGGAACCGGCCGCTCGTCACCTCGCGTTCGGCATGCCACACCTCGCCCGCCGGGCCGCCGAGGTGCACGGTTCCCGCCGACGTGAGTCGCGCGTCGCTCCAGGGGATGGGATCCGACAGTGCGAAATCGAGCTTGCACAGCCCGTTGCCGGGGCGGGTGCCGGCGTTCGCATAGCGTCGCAGCGCGCCGGCGGCAGCATCCGGGAGGGCATCGGACACCAGGTGCGGCAACGCACTCAGCGCGACGTCGAGCACGACGGCGTCGACGTCGCCGACGTCGCTCACGGATCGGATGCGGGCACCGGTCTCGATGGCGCCGCCGTTGGCGACCAGATCCGCGGCGAGGGCGTCGACGATCGCCTGCGACCCGCCGATCGGGATCGCCCACCCCTCGCCGTGCGCGAGGGTCGCCAGCACGAGGCCGGTCGCGGCGGACCCGAGCGACGGCATCGGTCCGCTCGCGTGTGCGGCGACTCCCGCCAGGAGCGCCGGTGCCGCAGCTTCCCGGAACCGCCGTGGGCCGATGGTCGTGCCATGCTCGAGCACGCGCAGGCCGAGCCGCAGCGCGAGCAGCGGATGCCGCGGCGGCACCATCGGCGAGAGCGCGGTCTCGAGAAGCTGCACCCGGTGCCGGACGAGCGGCTGGAACAGTCGCCGCCACGCCGCCCCATCGCGGCCGAGCTCGTCGGCCGTGCGTTCGAGCGAGCGCCACGCCACCGCCGACCGCCCGCTCACGGCCTGCGCGTACGACGCCTCGGGCACGGCGAACGTCACCCGCTCGGCCAGCCCGAACTCCCGGAAGAACGGCGAGGCCAGGGCCATGGGATGCACCGCGGAACCCCAGTCGTGCAGGAACCCGGGTGCAGTGAGCTCCATGGTGCGGGCGCCGCCGCCCACGGTCGGCTCGGCCTCGTACAGACGGACGTGCACGCCGGCGCGCGCGAGCGTCACGGCGGCTGCCAGGCCGTTCGGCCCGCTGCCGACGACCGCGACGGCGGACACTCCCGCCCTACGCTTCGGACTCGCCGGCGCGGTCGAGCGCCGGACGTGCGCGACCGGATGGAGCGGGAAGGCGAGCCCGCGCCGACCGCCAGACGCCGGATGCCCACGCGAATGCTCGCCGCCACGACGCGTCGCGCACGAACAGCAGGTCGAGGGCGATCATCGCGATCGAGAACGGCCAGAGCCCGAGGAGCAGTCCGATGCCCAGGTGCATGCCCATGATGACGATGAGCGCGGCGTACCGGGTGGTCGGCCAGAGGAGCAGGATCGGGAAGAGGAGCTGCACCCAGATCGAGATCCACGAGCCGACGTACACGAAGGCCGTGATGTGCCACGCCAGGTCGCTGAGTTCCGGGAACACGCGGAACACGTCGAGGTTCAGGGCGTAGTAGAGCGCGCTGCCGTTCAGCCACTCATCGCCCATCAGCTTGAAGATGCCCGAGTTCACGTAGATCAGGATGATCTGATACGCACAGAGCACGACAGCGGTGTTGTGCGCGGCGTTGACGGCCCAGCGCGGGATCTTCTGCACGATCGCTCGCGGATAGATCGACGTGCCGCGCCGCCGTCGCCACCAGCTGTCGAGGGACCAGTGCTTGGAGAGGTCGGCGAAGATGCAGAAGAGCAGCGTGATGCGCATCACGACATCGCCGCCGTTGGTCAGGAACACGCTGTTCGTGGAGAGGCCCACCCAGAACAGGAGCAGGACCGGGGTCACGATCCGAGTGCCGAAGCCCATGATGAACAACAGCACCAGCGCGATGAGGATGCCGTAGCTGAGGTCGAACGCGGCGGGATCCCCCTTGGGGAAGACCGCCCGGAAGATCAACGGGTAGCCGCGCAGCTCGACGGCAGGATCGACCCACCGCGACGCCACGCCCCAGAGGTAGTGCCGGTCGGCGGCGCTGACGAGGAGGAACCACAGCATCGCGATGCCGTAGAGGATGCGCAGGGCCGAGAAGCTGTACGTCGCATGCGCTGAGCCGGTCGTCCACTCGATGGCTCGCGCCCAGAGTGCGGACGGTGCCCAGCGGCTCCCTGCCGAATGCGAGCTCATGATGCGTCTCCGTATCGCGCGATGACCTGCTCGAACACGGCGAGTGCGTCCTCGCGGATGAGGTCATCCGCGTGACGCCATCCGAACCGCAGGATGGTGGCCTCGTGCTGGGCGAAATCGTCGAATCGGTGATCGAAGTTGTTCGGCTGCTCGCGGTACACCTCCCAGCGGACGCGCTCGATCTCCTTGTCGAAGACCGCTGTCGCGAAGTACGTGGCGTACTCCTTCAGCATGTAGTCGTAGCGCAGGAGGTCGACGACCGCCGCTCGATTCTCGCCGAGCGCCTCCAGTTGCTCGATGAGCTCGTCGGAGAGCCGGGCGCGATATCCACCGTCATGGCGTTCGATGAACGTGTTCTGCACGACAGCCTGCTGCTCGTCGTTCAACTTCCGGAACCTCGTGAGGTAGCCGCCCAGTGCGTTCCAGGACGATTTCTGGATCCGCGACGGCAGCGCATTGCCCGTGACGGCGCCGAACTCCACTTCCGTGATGCTCACCCAGTCGCTCTTCACGAGCCTTCCGTCGTCGCCGCGCCACTGCGCCTGGATCCGCAACTGCGGATTCGACTTGGCGATGTTCGGCGCGAAGACGTTCCATTTCTGGGCGAAATACGGGGTGGCGGCCCGGGCGACACCCGAGAGAGCACCCTTCACGGGATCAGGCGCGACGAACGCGAGTGTCACGACGACGTACGCGACGACCACGAACATGGACACCACGGTTGCGATCACGCGGCCGCGGGGGCTCTTGGCCATGCTTCCTCTGCCTCTTCCTCGAATCTCGAATTGTAACGCGTGTGGCCGTGCCGCTACAGCGGCACGGCCACACGTTGTCAGGCTACGCGATCAGCTCTCGGCGCGAGACCGACGGATCGCGAACAGCACGGCTCCAGCCATGAGGAGCGCTGCACCGAGCGGCGCGAGCCACAGCGTCTCGAAGCCGGTCGAAGCGAGCTTGTCCTTGTCGCCGCCGT
>JAPSJU010000190.1 GCA_031178025.1 Agromyces sp.
CCCTGCCACGCCTGCACGTAGCGCCCGAGGACGGGGTGGTGGCGCATCTGCGGCGTGCGCGCCGGAGCGGTGAGCCGCCTTCCGGGACAGATGCGGCGGAACCGGGCCGCTTCGGATGCGTCGTCGCTGCGATCCTGCCGACGAGCCTCATCGACGTGCGGCCGCATGAATCCGTCGCTGCTGAGACCGAGTTCGACGCGGTCGCCGAGGAGCGCGCAACCGCCGCAACCGGAGCAGTTGCCGGCTCGGACGACCTTCTCGATCTCCCTGCCCAACCGGCTCATCCGGCGCCGATCCGGTCCCTGGTGCGCCGAGCGAAGAAGGCGTCGACGAGCCAGTCCGACAGCGCCGCGACACAGACGCGCATCGCGTCCTGCGCCGCTGTCGCGACGCCCTCGGCCTCGACGCTCAGTGCCTCTGCGGATGCGGCGTCGAGGATCATCCGCGCCGACTCCCGCCCGACGGTTCCGCCCGCACGCAGGTCGAGCACGTGCGGCCAGGCGACGGCGCTCAGCAGCGGTTCGAACTTCCGCGAGTACGCCCAGGGAATGGCGGGGACGCCCTGCGAGAGGGCGTTCAGGCACGCGTGCATGCGAGCCCCGACGAGGAACCGGCCCGATGCGATGTATGACCGGGCCTCGGCCAGGTCGCGCGGGACGAGCAACTCGATGGGGCGCCCGAGTACGCCCGCCACCGCATCGATGGCGTCGATGTCGTCATTGCCCTGCGCGCTGTTGACGACGTGCGCGAGCAGGCTCACCCGCCGTCCACCGGCTTCGAGCGTCTCGATGAATTCGCGGACCTGCGTCCGGTAGTACGCGGAGTCGACATGATCGTCGCCGAACCACAGCAGGCCGGAGACGTTCAGGATGACGTCGCGTGACGGAGCCGAGGGCGCGTCCGACGGCAGCATGAACACGACGTCCGTGCCGACGGCGTCGACCGGACGGCCGAGCGTCGCCTCCGCGTAGTGCGCGCTCGCCCCGTCGCGGGCCATGACGACGTCGGCCTGCCGAAGCGAACGCCGCGCGATGGCACGCCCGAGGGTCGTGTCGAACGGTCCGATGGTCTGCGGTCCGAGCACCAATGGGATCCCGAGGCGCCGCATCATCCAGTGGGCATAGGCGATGAAGGCGAGGCGCTTGAATCCGTAGATGTCGGCGAAGCTGTCTCCGGCGCCCGTGTCGAGGACGAGGTCGTAGCCACGGAGCTTCGTCTTGATGGGTCCGTTGCGGCGTCCGATGTCCTTCAGGATCGCGCGCGTGCCGAACGAGACGAGCGAGTCGCCGGGTCCGAAGTCCTGGAAGTCGACGTCGACCATGTCCCCGGATGCCTCGGCCAGCAGCGCCGCATTCCCGGCCGCGAGCACGCGGAGGCCGAGATTAGGGGCGCGGTTGTCCGCCCACATGACGAGCACGCGGGTCCGGCGGTCGGGGGATGGTCCGGCGTGCTGCGGTTCTCCTCCGAGCGATGCCGTCAGCACGCCGAGTTGCGCCTCGGTCAGTGGTCCGGGGTCGGCGAGCCCCTTCCTCCACCACCGTCCCATGGCGGCGCGATGCGCCGCCGTGTCGATCGGCCGGCGCAGGAGGCGCTTGGCGGCGCCGAGCACCAGCAGGTCGGCCGAGAAGAGCGCCGCACCGAGCCTGCCGAGGCGCCGGGACGCCACCCGCATCGAGCCGTCGGCCTTGCAGATCTCGACGAGATGCGACACGGAGGTCCCGCTCAGTCCCCCGAGATGCGTCACCTCCACGTCGGCGAGGAAGCGGATCGGGATGTTCCGCCGTCGCGCTCGATCCGTGAGATCGCGGTCCTCCGCATAGAGGAAGAACGCGGAGTCGAATGGGTGGTCGAGCGCGACCGCCACGGAACGCTCGAACCCCACGAATGCGCCGGGGATCTTCGCGAACGGCGGAAGCGCCTCATCCGTCGATGCGGCGAGTTCACGCCGACACCGCGCCTCGGCCAGTTTCCGGCCGATCGAGAACGTCCAGTTCTCGTACGGGTAGTAGTCGAAGGCGCCGTGCTCGTCGAGGAGCTTCGGCACGAGGATGCCGCAGCCCGGCCGGAGACGGTCGACGAAGCGCGCCATCGCCGACTCCGTGACGATGCAGTCGGGGTTCACCACCACGACGAAGTCGGCGTCGCTGTGCTGCACGCCCAGCCGTACGCCGGCGGCGAAGCCGATGTTGCCCTGACCCTGCACGACGCGCGTACGACCGGGAACGCGGTAGTCCGCGTCGTCGTTCGCCACGAGGATCACACCGCCTCCCCTCGCGTGGGCGGCGAGGGAGGTCGTGAGTGCCTCGAGTTCGATCACGTCGTTCCGGAATGCGACGACGACGAAGTCGATGGCGCCGAGCGCGGTCACGCGTTCACTCCGTATGTCTCGCGCACCCAGTGTCGGGGCGAGCGCGATGCGGACGCGAGCTTGCCACGCTGCTCGGCGGCATGCGCTGCTCGCAGGTGTTCCGGGTACGGACCGTCATCCGCTCGCGCATACCCGACGACCATGGCGACGGATCCGATGACGTAGGGCTTCCTGAAGAGGTATCGCAAGGCGTGCAGTGCGAAGTACGGCGTCCAGTACCCGGTCCACCTGCAGACGAGGCCGTTGCGGCGGCGGCCGTGCACCAGTCCCTGGCTCGCCCCGATGGGGCGGCGCACCGTGAACGGGAGATCCTTCCGCACGACGACGCGCAGGCCCGCGTCCTTGATGGCGAGCTCGTCCATGACGTCGAACCCGACGAGTCGCGGAAGCACGTCCAGCGCACGGTAGCCGGGCGTCGAGTAGAGCTTGACGGGGCCCGGGACGTGCACGACCTGCTCGCGGTCGCGCTTGCCGATCAGCACGCCGCCGACGAGACCGACGGCGGCGTCGGAGGCGAGCGTCTCGACCGCCGCGGCCAGGTACTCCGGCGGGAGATCGACATCGGCGTCGAGCTTCATGATCGCATCGAACTCCTCGCCCGACGCGAGCGCGTGATCCACTCCGTGCTGCCACGCCGTGAAGGCCGATCCGCCGATCAGGCCGCCGCCGTTCTCCCGTTCGATGACGCGCGTGGGGAATGGGAGGTCGGCGGGGATGGTCTGGGCGCCGCCGTCGGTGCTCCCGTCGTCGACGACGACCCAGAGCGCCGGGTGGAAGGAGGATGCCGCGAGTTGCGCAGCCAACTGCGCGATGTTGGCGATCTCGTCGTGGATGGGTGTGACGATCAGGACCTTCATGCTGTTCCTCGTCTGTTCTGCCTCGTCAGTGGGACGAGCGCTCGTGCGTCTCGGATGTATCGGGGACCGAGGCGGGTCGGTTCCTGCATGGCGCGGAATGCCCACTCGAGTCGTGCTGCCTGGACCAGGGAGGGTGCGCGCCGCACGTCTCCGGTGCCGAAGTTGATCGACATGCCGAGGCAGAGGATCATCCCGTGGCCCGGAAGCGTCGACATCTCGCGAGCGAAGACCTCCTGCCGGGGGGCGCCGACGCCGATCACGACGATGCCTCCAGACGCTCCGGCTGCGATTCGCTCCATGAGCTGCCGGCGCCGGCCGGTGTCGACCAGGTCCGAGCGGGGGGCGAATTCGACGAACGGCCGCCATCCACGGGATTCGGCGTGGGCGAGCAGGGACCGCATGCCGACTCCCGGCGATCCTCCGACGAACGCGAGGGGACGACCCCGCCCCTCGGATCCGATGATGGAGTCGAAGAGGTCGGAGCCGGCGACGCGCCGGACCTTCGCGCCCAGGACCCGCCCGGCCAACCAGGCGACGGGCCAGCCGTCCGGCAGGCTCAGCGCGGCATTCGTGTAGAGCTCCGCGAGACGAGGCTTCGAGCGGACCAGGTCGAGGTGATGCAGGTTGGGCGTGACGACGTAGCGCCACCCGTCCCGGTCCGAGTCGAGCACGGCACGCAGCGCCTGCGGCATGTCGACCACGTCGATGGGGATGCGCGATTCGCCCGACGTCAACCAGAGCCGTTCGCCGATCTGCTCGTCGGTCTGCATCAGAATGCCCCCTCCTTCGCCAGCACGGCCCGCGCGGTGCGGCCGAGAATCGCCAGGTCGCCTGTGACCGACCAGTTCTCCACGTAGTAGAGATCGAGTCGCACTGTGTCCTCCCATGAGAGGTTCGAGCGGCCGCTCACCTGCCACAGACCCGTGATCCCGGGCTTCACGAGGAATCGCCGGTGGACGTGCGTGTCATAGAGGTCGGTCTCCGCGAGCAGCGGCGGCCTCGGGCCCACGAGCGACATCTGGCCCATCAGGACGTTGAACAGCTGCGGGAGCTCGTCGAGGCTGTACCGACGCAGGAACCGTCCGATCGGCGTCACGCGAGGGTCGTCCTTGAGCTTGAAGAGCACGGCGTTCCCGGCGTCGCGTTCCCGGTCCTGCAGCTGGGCGAGCCGAGCCTCGGCATCGACCACCATGGAGCGGAACTTCAGCATGCTGAAGGGCGCCCCCTTCAGCCCGATGCGCTGCTGCCGGAAGAAGACGGGGCCGGGCGAGGCGAGCTTCACTGCGATGACGATCCCGACGAGCAGCGGTGCGAGCACCAGGATGAGCGAGCCGGAGCCGAGCAGGTCGAGGATGCGCTTCGCGAACTGCTTGCGGCCCTCGAACCTCGGGGTCTCGACGTGGATGAGGGGCAGACCGGCGACCGGACGGGTGTGGATGCGCGG
>JAPSJU010000191.1 GCA_031178025.1 Agromyces sp.
TGGGGCGCGTTCTACGCGCGCGACCGCGTGCTGCCCTACCTCGAGATCGCCGAGGAGGCCGGGAACACGACGGCGGGAGAGGGGCGTCTCGTGCGGCAGGCGGCGAACGCGATCGCGTCGGGCGTCTTCGATGACGACGAGCCGCCGGCGCGGATCCACGGCGACCTCTGGAACGGCAACGTGCTCTGGTCGGTCGAGGGCGCCGTGCTCATCGACCCCGCGGCGCACGGCGGTCATCGCGAGACCGACCTCGCCATGCTCGCACTGTTCGGCTGCCCGTTCCTCGACCACGTGCTCGCGGCCTACGATCGGACCGTTCCCCTGCGGCGGGGCTGGCGCGAGCGCGTCCCGATGCACCAGCTGCATCCGCTGGCGGTGCACGCCGCGGGTCATGGCCGCAGCTACGGTGTCGCGCTCGCCGAGGCGGCGGAAGCGGTGCTCGAGTCCGCCCGTGCGAGGCGGGAATAGTTCGGGCGGAACGCGCGTTCCGACCAGTACATGCAAACGCATGGAATGAGATCAGATGCCCAGGAGGGCGAGATGCAGTTCGGAATCTTCACCGTCAGCGACATCACCCGGGACCCGACGACGGGTCGCACTCCGACCGAGGCCGAGCGCATCCGAGCGACCCTGACCATCGCGAAGCACGCGGAGGAGGTGGGCCTGGACGTCTTCGCCCTCGGCGAGCACCACAACCCGCCCTTCTGGTCGTCCTCGCCCACGACGACGCTCGCGTACATCGCCGCACAGACCTCGACCCTCCAGCTGTCGACCGCGACGACCCTCATCACGACGAACGACCCGGTGAAGATCGCCGAGGACTACGCGATGCTCCAGCACGTGTCCGGCGGCCGGGTCGACCTCATGCTCGGGCGCGGCAACACCGGTCCGGTGTATCCGTGGTTCGGCAAGGACATCCGCCAGGGCCTGGCACTCGGCATCGAGAACTACGAGCTGCTCCATCGGCTCTGGACCGAGGACGTCGTGGACTGGTCGGGCACGTTCCGAACCCCACTGCAGGGCTTCACCTCGACGCCGCGCCCGCTCGACGGCGTGCCCCCCTTCGTGTGGCACGGGTCGATCCGCACGCCCGAGATCGCCGAGCAGGCCGCGTTCTACGGCGACGGCTTCTTCGCCAATCACATCTTCTGGCCGGCATCGCACACGCAGCGCATGATCGCGCTGTACCGGCAGCGCTTCGAGCACCACGGCCACGGCACGGCTGCGCAGGCGATCGTGGGCCTCGGCGGCCAGGTGTTCATGCGCAAGAACTCGCAGGACGCGGTGAACGAGTTCCGCCCCTACTTCGACAACGCCCCGGTCTACGGCCACGGCCCGAGCCTCGAGGAGTTCAGCCGCCAGACGCCGCTCACCGTCGGCAGCCCGCAGGAGGTCATCGACAAGACCCTCGGCTTCCGCGACTACGTCGGCGACTACCAGCGCCAGCTGTTCCTCATCGATCACGCCGGCCTGCCCCTGAAGACCGTGCTCGAGCAGCTCGACCTGCTCGGCGAGGACGTCGTGCCGGTGCTGCGCCGCGAGTTCGCCGAGGGCCGGCCGGCCGAAGTGCCGGATGCGCCGACGCACGAGGCGCTCGTGAGGGCGACGTACGGCGACCAGGCGCCCCGCCAGGCGACGCCGAACGCGAACCGCGGTGACAACCTGACCGTCGGCACGCCGTACCAGGACACGGAGCCGGCTCCCGCGGCGACGGCGACCACGACCCGGTCGGGTTCCGCCTTCGGTCCCGCCGCGACCCGGACGGGGGCCGGCCGATGACCGCGAAGCGCATCGTCGTCGTCTCGGCCGGTCTCTCGACGCCGAGCTCGACCCGACAACTCGCCGACCGGCTCGCCGCGGACGCGGCGAGCATCCTCACCGAGCGCGGGGTCGAGGTCGAGGTCCGCACGTTCGAGCTGCGCGACCTCGCGCACGACATCACGAATCACCTGCTCATGGGGTTCGCCCCGCCGAAGCTGCAGGAGGCGCTCGATGCCGTCTCGACCGCCGACGGATTGATCGCCGTCACGCCGATCTTCTCGACCAGCTACGCCGGCCTCTTCAAGTCGTTCATCGACGTGATCGACACGCAGGCCCTCACCGACCTGCCGGTGCTCATCGGCGCGACCGGCGGCACCCCCCGCCACTCGCTCGCGATCGACTATGCGATCCGCCCGCTGTTCACGTACCTGCACGCGATCCCGGTCACGACGGGCGTGTTCGCCGCCACGGCCGACTGGGGCGGCGGCGGCGACGGCGTGCGCTCGCTGCCCGACCGCATCTTCCGCGGTGCCGAGGAGTTCGCCGCGCTCGTCGAACGGACCGACCGCTCAGCTCGGGTGAACGACCCGTTCGCACTGGAGCGTCCCTTCGGCCACCTCATCGGGGGCCTGGCGGGGGAGTAGCCTCGCCGTCCGACCCGTCGGGGCTCGATGCGCGCGCGGCATCGAGCCTCGCGATCGTGCGGTCGATGAGGAGCCCGAGTACGACCGCCACCGGGATCGAGACGGCGATCGCGAGCAGCGGCGAGTCCCGCAGCAGCGCGCCGAGGAGGGCGCCGATCGCGACGTTGTAGCAGGCCCAGGCGGTGCCCGCGGCTGCGGAGAGCGGCAGGTACCGTCGCAGCGGCACGCGCGTGGCGCCCGCGGCCAGGTTCACCGCGATACGAGCGAACGGCACGTAGCGCGCGGTGAAGACGAGCACGGCCGTGCGTCGGTGCACGGCGCTGCGCATCCGCTCGATCGACGCGCCGACCCGCCCATGCCGTTGCCACCGCCAGCGATCGAGCCCGACTCGGCGACCGATGAGATAGCAGAGGCCGTCGCCGACGACGGCGCCGAGCGCGGCGACGGGGATGACGGCAGCGAGGCTGGGCGAGCCGGTCGCCGTCGAGAGCGCTCCGAGGGCCACGACCGCGGTCTCGCTCGGCAGCACGACGAGGAAGGCGTCGCCGACGACGAGCCCGAACAGCGCCGGAAGCAGCCATGCGGATGCCGCGAGCTCGCCGATCCAGCCGTCGTCCACCCCGTATTCATACCGAGCGGAGATGAACGGCGGGCGACGCGACGGGGAGGATCAGCGATCCTCCCCGCGGTTGGCTCGGTCGTCTCAGTCGTCGAGCACGAAGCTGACCTCGAGCACCACGGACCACGCCGTGATCCGCCCCTCTTCGGCCTCGACCTTCTGCTCCTTGACCCACGCCCCGCTCACGTGACGCAGCGTCTGGGCCGCCCGCGAGACGCCGACGGCGACGGCATCCTCGAAGCTCTTCTCCGAGCGGACGGTGATGGTGGTGACCCTGGCGACGGATGACATGATGTTCCTCCTCGAACAGACGGGTGTTTCGGGCCATCATCCGCCACTCGCCTGACGACCGCGAGGGGTTGACGCTCGGATGCCGCGGCGCGACGCGCCGGCGACGCGGACGCGAACGGAAGCCGACGGCTCGGTGAATCCTCGTCGCAGCACGCCGAATCGGGCGGCATGCGCGGCCGGGGAGCCCCACGCTGGAGTCGTGAAGGTCGTCCTCCTCGCAGAATCGTTCCTCCCGCACATGAACGGCGTGACGCACTCGCTGCTGCAAGTGCTGCGCCACCTCGAGCGACGGGGGCACGATGCCCTCGTCGTCGCCCCGCGATCCGGCCCCATCGACCACTCGCTCTACGGCGCCCGCAGTGTGCTGCTGCCCTCCATGCCGCTGCCCAGCTACCCCGACGTGAGGGTGACGATCGCCACCACCCACCGGCTCGCCGGGATCATGCGGGAGCACGACGCCGACGTGGTGCACCTCGCCTCGCCGTTCGTGCTGGGCTGGCGCGGAGTGCTCGCGGCGGAGTCGCTCGGGATCCCGTCGGTGGCCGTCTACCAGACCGACATCCCGTCGTACGCGGAGCGGTACGGCGTGCCCGGAGCCGCGCCGGCGCTCACGAGGCATCTCGGCCGCCTGCACCGCCGGGCGACGGTGACCCTCGCGCCCTCGTCGTCGGCAGTGGCGCGACTCGAGTCGGTCGGCGTCGAGCAGCTGCGGGTCTGGCGTCGCGGTGTCGACACGGAACGGTTCTCGCCGGACCGGCGCAGCGAGCGCTGGCGGAGGAGCGTCGCGGCGGAGGGCGAGATCATCGTCGGATACGTGGGCAGGCTCGCGCCCGAGAAGCAGGTCGAGGACCTGCGGTCCATCTCGCAGCTGCCCGGCGTGCGCCTCGTCGTCATCGGCGACGGGCCGTCGCGCGCCGCCCTCGAGCGGACGATGCCCGACGCCCGCTTCACCGGGTTCCTCGGCGGGGACGAGCTCGCCCGTGCGATGGCGAGCCTCGACGTCTTCGTGCACCCGGGGGAGAGCGAGACGTTCTGCCAGACCATCCAGGAATCGCTCGCGAGCGGGGTCCCCGTCGTGGCCACCGGACGGGGCGGGCCGATCGACCTCGTGCAGAACAGCGTCAACGGCTGGCTCTACCGACCGGGAGACCTCGTCGAGCTGCGCGAGCGCGTACGCGATCTCACCGGCGACGACGCGAAGCGGCGAGCGTTCGGAGTGCGTGCCCGCGAGTCCGTCGCGGGGCGCGGGTGGGACCGGCTCGGCGACGAGCTCATCGACCACTACGAGCACGCGCGGCGCCGGGTGCGGCCCCGCGCTGCGGTGCGGCCCGACGCTGCGGTGCGGCCCGACGCT
>JAPSJU010000192.1 GCA_031178025.1 Agromyces sp.
GCGATCACGCACCAGAGGAGCCACGACGTGGCGGCGGCATCCGCGCCGTTCGCCTCATCGGCGCCGGCGAGGAACAGGCCGAGCTTGCCGAGGAAGCCCGAGAAGGGCGGAATCCCGCCGAGGTTCAGGGCGGGGATGAAGAAGAGCACGCCGAGCAGCGGCGACGCCTTCAACAGCCCCGCGAGCTGGTTGATCGACGTCGCCCCGCCGAACCGCTCGATGAGTCCCGTCGTGAGGAAGAGCGTCGTCTGCACCGTGATGTGGTGCACGACGTAGTAGATCGTGGCCGCGAGGCCGAGCGTGCCGCCGATGCCGATGCCGAAGATCATGTAGCCGATATGGCTCACGAGGGTGAACGAGAGCAGTCGCTTGATGTCGGCCTGGGTCAGGGCGCCGAGGATGCCGATGAGCATCGTGAGGCCGCCGACGACCATGAGCACGAGCGAGAGGTCGTGCTCCGCGAAGATCACGGTCTCGGTTCGGATGATCGCGTAGACGCCGACCTTCGTGAGCAGTCCCGCGAAGACGGCGGTGACCGGGGCCGGCGCCGTCGGGTACGAGTCGGGCAACCAGAACGAGAGCGGGAACACCGCCGCCTTGATGCCGAACGCCATGAGCAGCAGCAGGTGCAGGATGAGCTGCACGTGCTCCGGCAGCTCCGCGATGCGCACCGAGAGCTGGGCGAGGTTCGCCGTCCCGGTCGCGCCGTAGACCAGCGCGATCGCGCTCAGGAAGAACAGCGAGGAGACGAGGCTCACGATGATGTACGTGACCCCCGCGCGGATGCGTTCACCGGTGCCGCCGAGCGTCAGCAGCACGTAGCTCGCCGCGAGCAGGATCTCGAACGCGACGTAGAGGTTGAAGAGGTCGCCGGCGATGAACGCGTTGAAGACCCCGGCCGACAGGATCAGGTAACTCGGGTGGAAGATCGACACCGGAGTCTCGCGGTGGCGGTCGGCGACGCCCTGCCCGACGGCGTAGACGAGCACGACGAGCAGCACGATCGCCGAGACGAGCACCATGATCGCCGCGAGCCGATCGACGACGAGCACGATGCCGAACGGGGCCTCCCAGCCGCCGACGGCCACGACCGTCGGCTCGCCCGAATCGGCGGCCGCGAGCAGCACCGCCGCGATGACGGCGACCGCCGAGAGCACGGCGACGCCGATGCCCATCTGCGCCCGGCGATACCGGCCGAGGATGAGGGCGACCGCCGAACCGAGCAGCGGGAGCAGCACGACGAGGGGAACGAGCACGGCGGTCATCGGCGCGCCTCCTCGTCGTCGCTCGAGTCGATCAGTTCGCGCGCCGCCGCGTCGTCGGCAGCGGAACTGCGGATCAGTTCGGCCGTCTCCTCCGCGTCCTCCACGAGCTCCTCCTGGTCGTCGATCACGTCGCCCGTGTCGCCGAGCTGGGCGAGCCACCACGAGCGGTAGATCAGGGCGAGCATGAACGCGGTGATGCCGAGGTTGATGACGATGGCGGTCAGCACGAACGCCTGGGGAAGCGGGTCGGAGATGTCGTCGGGGTGGACGCCGTCGGAAAGGATCGGGGCGACGCCGGGCGCGCCGCTCATGAGGAAGATGAGGATGTTGACCGCGTTCCCGACGAGCAGGAACCCGATGAGCACGCGCGTGAGGCTGCGTTCGAGCATGATCGAGATGCCGGCCCCGAAGAGCACGGCCATGAGCACGACGAGCGTGAGCGACGCGGTCATGTGCGCGCCGCCTCGGTCGACGACGAGGTGAGCGGGGTCTCGAGCTCGGCCTCCGTGTGCTCGGGACGTTCAGCGATCTCGGGTCCCTCACTCTGCTCCAGGTCGTCGCCGCCGGCCGTGCGAGCGCCGTCGCCGTCTCCCGCCTCGTCGGCCTGCTCCTGCTGGCGGTCGACCTCGCCGCCGAGCGACCGCAGGATGTCGAGGACGAGGCCGACGACCACGAGGTAGACGCCGAGGTCGAAGAGCGTCGACGTGCCGATCGAGAGCGTGCCGAGCACGGGCACCTCGGTCTCGAACCACGCCGACTCGAGCGGAGCGCCGCCGAAGAACAGCGAGCCCGTGGCCGTGCCCGCGGTCAGCAGGAGCCCGGTGCCGAGCAGGCGTCCCGCATCGACGGGTGCGGCCTCGCCCAACTCGTAGCGACCGCCGGCCAGGTACCGCGCGACGAGCGCGAGCCCGGCGAGGAGACCCCCGGCGAAGCCGCCGCCCGGCGCGTTGTGCCCGACGAAGAGCAGGTAGACCGAGACCACGATCGCCGGGTGGAAGAGGAGCCGCACGAGCACCTCGATGAGGATCGAGCGATTGCGGGGCGAGAGCGTGCGGCCTGCGAGGAGCCACGTCGGCCTGGTGGAGGCGGCGTCCGCCGCGGCATCCGTCTCACCGTCGGTGTCGGCCAGGCTCGTACGCGGAGCCCGGATGCTCGACGCGGGCTCGGGCACGGGCCGCAACCGGTCGCGCCGGTCGACCGGCAGCTCGACATCGTCGAGGTCCTCGAGCCGAGGTGCCCCGCCGGTGCGGCCGGACACGAAGATGAGGCTCGCGACGCCCGTGGCGACGGCGATGAGCACCGAGATCTCGCCGAGCGTGTCCCAGGCCCGGATGTCGACGAGCATGACGTTCACGATGTTCTTGCCATGCGCTTCGAGCGCCAGCGAGGGGAGCCCGTCGGCGATGGTGGGACGGATGCGCGCGCCGAGCGCGACGAGCCCGATGACGGCCATGACGATGCCGGCGACCGCGCCGATGATGCCGCGGGCGACCTTGTGCACCGGCGGGTTCCGCTGTGCGATCTGCTTGGGCAGGCGCCGCAGCACGAGCACGAACACGACGATCACGATCGTCTCGACGAGCGCCTGGGTGAGCGCCAGGTCGGGCGCCCCCGACATGGCGAAGAGCAGCATGAGCCCGTAGCCGGTCACGCTCACGAGGAGCACCGCGGTCAGGCGGTGGCGTACCGTCGCTGCGGCCACGGCCGCGATGGCCATCACGAGGGCGAGGAACGGCTGCGCGGGGTAGTCCCACAGGCGGACGCTGCTCGGCCAGGTGGTGTTGAGGATCGACGCCGTGCCGAGCCCGCCGATGAACACTCCGATGATGATCGCCAGGTATCCGGGCAGCCCGCGGTGCTGGATCGCGGTCGTGACGGATGCCGCGATGCGGTCGACGACCGAGACGATGCCGAGGTATCCGCGCGACGAGTCGAACATCGGCGCGACCGCGGCCTGCAGGCGGGCGACGTGCCTGCGGGCGCCGACGAGCAGCGCACCGAGGGCGAAGACGCCCGCGGAGACGGCGAGCGCGGGGGAGAGGCCGTGCCAGAGCGCGAGGTGCATGTCGTGCGGGCCCGGCAGCTCGTCGGCGTACTCGGCGAGCAGGGGCTCGAGGAGCGGCACCGCGACGGCGGAGACGAGGCTCGCGAACGCCAGGAGACCCGGAGCGATCCCCATCGCACGGCTCTCCGCGTGCAGCGGGGTCGGCTCAGCGCGCCGCCCTGCGAAGAACCCGCCCCACACGAAGCGCACGGAGTACGCGACCGTGAGCACGGATCCGAGGACGACCCCGGCCAACGCCACCCAGGCCCAGCCGGCACCCTGCTCGCCCGCATGGAGGAGCCCCGAGAAGACCGCCTCCTTGGCGACGAAGCCGAGCAGCGGCGGAACTCCCGCCATCGAGGCGGCCGCGAGGATGGCGATGGTCGCGATGACCGGCATGCGTCGGCCGAGTCCGGAGAGCTTCCGCCAGTCGCGGGTTCCCGCCGCGTGGTCGATGATGCCGACGACGAGGAACAGCGCCGCCTTGAAGAGGGCGTGGGCGAGGAGGAGGGCGACTCCCGCGAGGGCGGCATCCCGCGTGCCGTAGCCCGTGACGACGATGAGGAACCCGAGCTGGCTCACCGTGCCGTAGGCGAGCAGGAGCTTGAGGTCGTACTGCCGAAGGGCCCGCCAGCCGCCGACGAGCATCGTCAGCACGCCGAGGGAGACGACGATCGGATGCCACACCGTGAGGTCGGCGTATCCGGGGGCGAGACGCGCGACGAGGTAGACGCCGGCCTTGACCATCGCGGCCGCGTGCAGGTACGCGCTCACCGGGGTGGGCGCCGCCATCGCGGCGGGCAGCCAGAAGTGGAAGGGCACGAGTGCGCTCTTCGAGATCGCCCCGACGAGCACGAGCGCCACGCCCCACTCGGCGGCCGCGCCCGTGACGGGTCGGGCGACGAGCTCGGAGAGCGACGTCGTGCCGCCGGCTGCGACGAGCACCACGAGGCCGACGAGCATGGCGAGTCCGCCGAAGGTCGTCACCGTCAGCGCCTGCAAGGCGGCGCCGCGGCTCTCCTTGCGGCCCGTGTAGTGCCCGATCAGGAGGTACGAGAGCACGCTCGTCGCCTCCCAGAACGTGAACAGGAGGAACACGTCGTCGGCGGTCACGAGGCCGAGCATCACCCCGGCGAAGGCGAGGAGGAGTGCAGCGAACCGGCCGAGTGCCGGCTCGTCGTCGGCGAAGTACTGGGTGCAGTAGACGAGCACGAGGGCACCGACACCCGTCACGATGAGCGCGAGCAGCAGGGCGAGCGCATCGAGGCGGAAGCTCAGCGCGATGTCGAGCTGCGGGATCCACGGCACGATCTCGACGACCGGCGCACCGGCGATCACGCCGGGAAG
>JAPSJU010000014.1 GCA_031178025.1 Agromyces sp.
AGAAGGAGCACCTCGCGATCGACGAGGCCAAGAAGCTCGGCATCCCCGTCATCGGCATCCTCGACACGAACTGCGACCCCGACGAGGTGCAGTACCCGATCCCGGGCAACGACGACGCGATCCGCTCCGTGAGCCTGCTCACCCGCATCATCGCCGACGCCGCGGCCGAGGGCCTCATCGAGCGTCACCAGAAGCCCGAAGCCGAAGGCAACGTGTCCGCCGTCGAGCCGCTCGCCGAGTGGGAGCAGGAGCTCCTCCAGGCGCAGACGCCCGAGCAGTCCTCGCCCGAGACCGCCAAGGTCGACGGCGCGACCGCCGAAGCCGAAGAGGTGGCCGAGGTCGCCCAGGCCGTGTCGGCGGATGCGACTGCGGAAGCCGTGACCGAGACCCCGGCCGACGCCGAGGCCGCCGACGCCGCAGCGGAGACCCCCGCCGAGGCCGAGGCCGCCGACGCCGCAGCGGAGACCCCGGCCGACGCCGAGGCCGAGACCGCCGACGCAGCCGAGACCAAGTAAGACGACGAGTCCAGGAGACTTCCAGATATGGCCAACTTCACTCTCGAAGACGTCAAGACCCTGCGCGAGCGCCTCGGCACCGGCATGGTCGACACGAAGAACGCGCTCGTCGAGGCCGACGGGGACATCGAGAAGGCGGTCGAGATCCTCCGCCTGAAGGGTGCGAAGGGCAACGCGAAGCGTGCCGATCGCTCCACCGCCGAGGGCCTCGTCGCCGCCGTCGACAACGGCGACGGCACCGCCACGCTCATCGAGCTCGCGTGCGAGACCGATTTCGTCGCGAAGGGCGAGAAGTTCGTGGCGCTCGCCGATCGCGTCCTCGCCGCGGCCGCTGCCGCTCGCGCCGATTCCATCGAGTCCGCGCTCGCCGCGCCCGCAGACGGCAAGACCGTCGCCGACGTGATCAACGAGGAGGCGGCGATCCTCGGTGAGAAGGTCGAGCTCCGCCGCATCCGCCTGGTCACGGGGGAGCGCTTCTCGATCTACCTGCACAAGACGTCGAAGGACCTGCCGCCGCAGGTCGGCGTCGTGCTCGGCTACGCGGGTGACGACGCGGAGACCGCGCGGTCGGTCGCGCAGCACATCTCGTTCGCGAACCCGGAGTACCTCGCCCGCGAGGACGTTCCGGCCGAAGCCGTCGAGAAGGAGCGCGCGATCGTCGAGCAGATCTCCCGCGAGGAGGGCAAGCCCGAGGCCGCCCTGCCCAAGATCATCGAAGGGCGCCTCGGCGCGTACTTCAAGCAGGTCGCGCTCCTCGAGCAGGACTACGCGAAGGACAACAAGCTGTCGGTCGGCAAGGTGCTCTCCGACGCCGGCGTCACGGTGAGCGACTTCGCTCGCTTCAAGGTCGGCGCGTAAGTGCCCCAGGGGAGTCCGGATCGCGAGCGCGATCCGGACTCCTTTGCTGTGTCCGCGACGACGCCGGACCGACGAGGCCGAGCAGCGCTCGAGCACGGCCGGGAGCCGGCGCTGCGCCGGGCTCCTCGAACCAGTAGCTTTGACACCCAGAGGGGAAGGAACGGTCAGGGATGACGGACAAGAAGCGCAGGGTGCTGCTGAAGCTCTCGGGTGAGGCCTTCGGCGGCGGAGCACTCGGAGTCAATCCCGACGTCGTGAGCGCGTTGGCACGGGAGATCGCGGATGCCGCCCGCACCGTCGAGGTGGCGATCGTCGTCGGCGGCGGCAACTTCTTCCGCGGCGCCGAACTGTCCCAGCGCGGCATGGATCGCGGCCGTGCGGACTACATGGGCATGCTCGGCACCGTGATGAACTCGCTCGCGCTGCAGGACTTCCTGGAGCAGGCGGGCGCAGAGACGCGGGTGCAGTCGGCGATCTCGATGACGCAGGTCGCCGAGCCGTACATCCCACGTCGAGCCGAACGGCATCTCGAGAAGGGACGGGTCGTGATCTTCGGTGCCGGCGCGGGCCTCCCGTACTTCTCCACCGACACGGTCGCGGCGCAGCGTGCGCTCGAGATCGGCGCGGATGTCGTGCTCGTCGCGAAGAACGGCGTCGACGGGGTGTACTCGGATGACCCTCGCACGAATCCCGACGCCGAGAAGATCGACCGCATCAGCTATCAGGAGGCGCTGCAGCGCGGCCTCAAGGTCGTGGATTCCACCGCGTTCAGCCTCTGCATGGACAACGGCATGCCGATGCAGGTGTTCGGCATGGCACCGAGCGGCAACGTCACCGCCGCGATCCTCGGCGCCGAGCTCGGCACGGTCGTGAGCAACGGCGTGCCGGCCTCCACTCGATAGACTGTCCCGACCAGCGAACCAGAAGGAGTCCCCGTGATCGCGGATGTACTTTCCGATGCCACCGCACGCATGCAGAAGGCCGTCGAGGTCGCCAAGGACGACTTCGCGTCCGTGCGCACGGGCCGGGCGAATCCCCAGCTCTTCCAGAAGATCATGGTGAGCTACTACGGCACGCCGACACCGCTCGCGCAGCTCGCCTCGCTGCAGAACCAGGAGGCGCGCACGCTCGTCGTGACGCCCTACGACAAGGGTGCGCTGAAGGACATCGAGCAGGCCATCCGTGACACGCCGAACCTCGGAGCGAACCCGTCGAACGACGGCAACATCATCCGCGTCACCCTTCCGGAACTCACCGAGGAACGGCGCAAGGAGTTCGTGAAGATCGTTCGGTCCAAGGCGGAGGACGCCCGCGTCTCGGTGCGGAACATCCGACGCAAGGCGAAGGACGACCTCGACGCACTCAAGGGCGAGGTGGGCGACGACGAGGTCTCGCGCGCCGAGAAGGAGCTCGAGCAACTGACCAAGGCCAACGTCGACGCGATCGACGACGCGCTGAAGCGCAAGGAAGCCGAACTCCTCGAGGTCTGAGGGATCACGATGTCAGGCGTCCCCAAGGAGGAGCAGTCGGACGCCGAGGGGCATGAACGAACCTCGCGTGACGAGTTCCGAGCGCAGGTGCATGCGCGCAAGGTCGAGATCGAGCGCCAGTTCGAGGCCTCGAAGGCGCAGTTCGACCAGGCGCAGGAGAAGATCCAGGCTCGCACCGGCCGGAACCTGATCCTCGCCATCGCCATCGGGCTCGTCTTCGGCGGTGCCCTCCTGCTGAGCCTGCTCGTCATCAAAGAGCTCTTCATGCTGTTCGCCGTCGTGATCGCGGCGTTCGCCAGCTACGAACTCGCGCAGGCGCTCCGCAAGGGCGGCTATCTCATCCCGCGGGTGCCGACCGTCGCCGTCGCCGTCGCCGCCGTTCCCATCGCCTACTACGGCGGCGCCGTCGGACAGCTGCTCGCCGTCCTCGGCGGCATGCTGCTCGTCTCCCTCTGGCGTGTGGCGGAGCAGGCGATGCCGTCGCGTCGCCGCTCGGCCGCCGCGCTCGGCCGTGACCTCACGGCGGGCGTGTTCGTGCAGGCCTACGTGACCTTCCTCGCCACCTTCGCGGTGCTCCTCACGGCCGCCGACGGGGGCGAGCTCTGGACGCTCGCATTCATCATCGTCGCGGTGGCCGCCGACACCGGCGCCTACGCCTTCGGGCTCATGTTCGGCAAGCACCCGATGGCGCCCGTCATCAGCCCGAAGAAGACGTGGGAGGGATTCGCCGGGGGAGCTGCCACGAGCCTCGTCGCCGGCGTCCTGCTGTCCACGCTCATGCTCGGCAACACGTGGTGGTTCGGCCTGGTCTTCGGCGCACTCATCTTCCTGACCGCCACGCTCGGCGACCTCGTCGAGTCCCTCGTCAAGCGCGACATCGGCATCAAGGACATGAGCTCGTGGCTCCCCGGACACGGCGGATTCCTCGACCGCCTCGACTCGATCCTGCCCTCGGCGGCGGTCGCCTTCGCGTGCTTCCGGGTCTTCGGGTGAGCGTCCGCGATAATGGTGCGGTGGATGCCACCTTCCCTCGCGCCAGAAAGCCCCAGCCCGGGTACAACACCGCCCAGGTCGAGGAGTTCCTGCAAGTGGCGCGTCGCGCCTACGACGGCACGCCCGATCCGGGCGACCCGCCGCTCTCGTCGGAGAAGATCCGGCTGACGGCGTTCAGGATGCAGAAGGGCGGCTACTCCACGGCGCACGTGGATGCCGCGCTCGAGCGCCTCGAGGACGCCTTCGCGGCGCGCGAGCGGCAGGTGGCGGCGCGACTGCACGGTACGGAGGCCTGGCTCGCCGAGGCGCGCACGACCGCACAGGTCGTCTCGAACCGCCTCGCACGCCCCGAGGGTCATCGCTTCGATCGGGTGAGCCCGCTCGCGCTCGGTTACCGGATCCGCGAGGTCGACCGGTTCGCCGACAAGCTCACGCGGTACTTCCGCGACGGATGGCCGATCTCCATCGACGACGTGCGAAGCGTCGTGTTCACGACGCAGCGGGGCGGCTATCGCGAATCGCAGGTGGACCTCGTGCTCGACGCGGTGGTCGACGTCATGCTCGCGGTGCGCTGAGCCATCCGGAAGCGCGCTCGGCGTGTTCGACTCGACGACCGCCCCTCGGATACACTCGACGAATCGTGGGCAGGCATTCGGGCAGTGACGAGTCGACCGCTCCCGTGCGCGCGCCGGCCGGCTCGGCGACCAGGCCGGGGCGTGTGAAGCAGGCCGCCACCGTCGTCTTCGCCTTCACCGCCTCCGTGAGCTTCCTGCTCGTGAACGTCGTCGATCCGTTCTCGGGGGCCACCGCGTCGCCCGACTTCTCGTCGTCGGACGAGCGCTTCGGCGGCGCCGAGGTGCAGGCGTTCGATGCGAGAGGCGAGTACACGATCGACGTCTCGACTGAGGCGTACGTCGTGGAGAAGAAGCCCGAGGTGAAGCTCGCACCGGCATCCACCGCACCGGAGAGCGGCTGGGCTCCCCCCGCGGTCACGCCCGACCCCGGGTCGGCACAGGCCTACGCGGCAGGCGCGGTCGCCGCCCGCGGCTGGTCGTCGATCGAGTTCGACTGCCTCGTGGCGCTGTGGAGCAGGGAGTCCGGATGGCGGGTGAACGCCCACAACGCCTCGAGCGGCGCCTACGGCATCCCCCAGGCGCTCCCCGGCACGAAGATGGCGACCGCCGGTGCCGACTGGGAGACGAACCCGGCGACGCAGATCGAATGGGGCCTCGGCTACATCCAGGCTCGGTACGGCATGCCGTGCGGTGCCTGGGCGCATTCGGAGGACGTCGGCTGGTACTGAGGCCGTTCGGGAGGGCGGCATCGCCGCTCGACCGCCGACCGCCCGACGGAACGTAGACTGGCACCATGGCGCGCTCGAACCGGTCCCGGAGTCGCGCGGTCCGTGCTCGTGAGGCCCACCCCGAGCTCGACGTCGAGCGCTTGACCAGTGGATGGCGTCGCACCGAGACCCGCGGCGGGCGTGAGTGGAACGTGCAGCCCGTCTCCGAATCACAGGCGCTGAAGCCCTACTCATGCCCCGGCTGCAACCTCGATGTCGTGCCCGGTGTGGCGCACCTCGTCGTCTGGCGCGCCGACGGCGTACTCGGCGATGCCGCGGACCTGGCCGCCCGCCGCCATTGGCACACCCATTGCTGGAGGATCGGAGCCCCGTGAACGCACCTGCCGAGCCCGTCGAGATCCGAGCGGGCGTCGAACTGCCTGCGGTGCGCGAGGAGATCGAGCTGCACACCGGAGACGGTCTGCGCCTCGTCGGGGAACTGGCGACGCCCGTCGGTCGGCCGCCGGTGGCGACGCTGGTCACGTTGCATCCGCTTCCGACGGCGGGCGGGTTCATGGACTCCCACATCCTGCGGAAGGCCGCCGCGCGGCTCCCGGCGCTCGCGGACCTCGCCGTGCTGCGCTTCAATACCCGCGGCACGAGCTCGCCGCGCGGGACGAGCCAGGGCAGCTTCGGGGAGGGCGTCGCCGAGCGAGCGGATGTCGCGGCGGCGATGGCGTTCGTCGCCGAGCGGCGCCTGCCGGATCCCTGGCTGGTCGGCTGGTCGTTCGGCACCGAGCTCGCGCTGAAGTACGGCCTCGACCACGGCATCGCGGGCGCTGTGCTGCTCTCGCCTCCGCTGCATCGGACGAGCGATGCCGAGCTGCGCCGCTGGAACGACTTCCCGCGACCGCTCGTCGCCCTCATTCCCGAGCATGACGACTTCCTGAAGCCCGCCGAGGCGGCCGAGCGGTTCGCCGTGCTGCCGCGCCTGCGCCGCGTCGACGTGGCTGGAGGCCGCCACCTGTGGGTGGGGGAGTCGCAGACCAGGCGTGTGCTCGAGGAGATCGTCGGGGCGGTGAACCCGGCGGCACTGCCCCTGCCGACGACCTGGCCGCCCTCGACCGCGCCCGACGGCGATGCGGCCGCCGGCCGCACCGCCCAGGGGGTCAGCGCTCGTTCTGACGGGGAATGAGCACCTGCTTGATGATGAGCAGGGATGCCGCGGCCACCGGGATGGCGATCAGGGCGCCGAGGATGCCGAGCAGCGAACCGCCTGCGAGCGCCGCGACGACGACGAGCGCTCCGGGCACCTTCACCGCACGATTCATGATGCGGGGGCTCAGCAGGTATGCCTCGACCTGCATGTAGATGAGGTAGTAGATCGCCGCCACGAGGGCGGTGAGCGGGGAACCGAGCACGGGGATGAGGCAGACCAGCACGATGATCACCGAGCCGGTGAGGGTGCCGACGAGCGGAACGAGCGAGAGCAGGAAGGCGAGGAAGGCCAGCACCGCGGGGAACGGTGCCCGGATGATGGACAGGAAGATGAAGCTCGCGACGCCGTTCACCGCGGCGAGTGAGGCCTGCCCGAGCACGTAACGCCCGACGGATTGGGTGATCTGCTCGGTGAGGTCGGCGAACCGCTCGCGCTTGGAGGCGGGGACGAGCTGGTAGGTCGCGCGCTTCATCGTGGTGAGCGACGCGGCGAAGTAGAGCGTCAGGATGAAGACGATGACGACCGCGAACAGCCCGGTGCCGATCGCGATGGCGACCTGCAGCACGCCACCCGCGAGCTCGCTCAACTTGTCGGGATTCGTGAAGAAGTCGGTGAGACCTGTCGTCACCTGATCCCGGATCTCCTGCACGGGGATCTGCGGGAGCTGGTCCTCGAGCGCCTCGATCCACTCCTGCGAGCTCACCCGCTCGACGATGAGCGGGATCTCGTCGACGAGCTGGCTCACCTGGTCGACGATGATCGGCACGACCGCGAGCACGAGGGCCGCAACGAGCAACCCCACGCCGGTCATGACGATGACGATGGCGACCCAGCGCCGAAGTCCCCGGCGCTCGAGCCAGCTGATCGCCGGGTCGAGGCCGAGAGCCAGGAAGAGGGCCGCGCCGATGTAGGCGATGATCGTCGAGAGGCTCGCGATCGAGGTGAGGATGAACAGGCCGACGCCGACCCCGAGCGTTCCGAGCAATCCCAGCCGGAACGCGTTCTGGATCTTCATCGGCCGGCGCGTTCCCGCCGGTTAGCGGCGGCTCTCCGCGGCCACCTGCTCCGCCTGGGTGAGCACTCCACGCAGGCTCTCGAAGTACCCGGCCACCGCGTCGCGCTCGATCTTGATCTGCGACAGGCGGTCCTCGGCGTCGGCGACGAGCGCACGGGTGCGCTCCTCGGCGTCGGCGATGAGCTTGCGAGCCTGGTCGTGGGCGGCGGCGATGCGCTGGCGCGCCTCCTCGTCGGCCCGGTCGCGGGTCGCGGTGATCTCGCTGCGCGCCTCCGTCTCGAGGCGCTCGGTCTCGAGACGGCTGGCGGCGGTGCGCGCCACGGCCTCGGCGAGTTCGGCGTTGGCATCGTCGAGGAACTTCTGCGTCTGTGCGACCGCCTCCTGGTGCGCGGTGAGCAGTTCCTGTTCGGCCTCGTCGCGCTTCGACGCCAGCTCCGCTTCGAGGTCGAGGCGCGCCTTCTCGATCTCCCGTCGCATGCGGTTGACCTCGTGCGTGGTCTTCTTCCGCATGGCGGTCAGCTGGTTGTCGAGGTCGATCCGGGCCTGCTCGGACTCGGCGTCGAAGTCGGCGCGGGCCTGCTCCTGCTCGAGCGTGAGGTCGGCACGCATCTGGTCGAGGTCGGCCGCGTGCTTGGCACGGATCCGCTCGAGCTCGTGCTGCAGCTTGAGGCGCGCGGCTTCGGCCTCCCGCTCGAGGTCGACCTTCGTCTGCTCCTTCTCGCGAGCGAGCTCGGCCCGGCCCGCCTCGAGCTCCCGCTCGAGGTCGGCGCGAGCCTGCTCGAGTTCATGGGCGAGGGCGGTACGTCGCTCGGTGACCTCGGCCTCGATGGCCGCACGTGCTTCGGCGGACTCCCGCTCGAGGTCGAGGCGAGCCTGCTCGGTCTCGGCGGCGAGGTCGATCCGGGTCTGCTCCGTCTCCTTGGCGAGATCGGCGCGAGCGCGGTCGAGCTCGATCGCCACCTCCGCGCGCGTCTGCTCGGTCTCCTGGGCGAGCCCGGCGGCGGTGGCGCGGGCCTCCGCCGCCTCCGCGTTCGCGGCGACGAGGATCTCCGAGGCCCTGCGCTCGGCCGCGGCGAGCACGGCCGCCGACTCCCGCTTGGCGCTCGAGTGGAGCTCGGTCGTCTCGGTGGCCACCGCGGCCCTCGCGGCGGCGGCATCGCGGGCCACCTCCTGCCGGAGGTGCTCGCTCGTCTCGTGGGCGCGGGAGACCATGTCGTCGGCCTCGGCGCGGGCGTTCTCGAGCAGACGGTTCGCCTGCGCCCGGGCCTCGGACAGCGTGCGCTCCGCGAGTTCGTGCGCGTCGGAGCGCAGGAGGTGCGCTTCGTCCTCAGCCGACCTGCGCAGCTTCTCGGCGTCGATGTCGGCCTGCGCGATGAGCCGCGTGGACTGCTCCTCGGCGACGCGAAGGGTGTTCTCGAGCTTCGTGCCGAGGCCGGAGAAGGTGGGGCTGCCCACCTCTTCGAGTTCCGCCGTGAGTTCCTCGATGCGCGCGTGGAGACGCTTGTTCTCCTTGGCCTGTTCTGCGAGCTGGTTGTTCGCGTTGATGATCTCGCGGCGCAGCCCGTTGAGGCTCTTCTCGACTTCGTCCTTGTCGTATCCGCGGAACACCTGCGTGAACTCGGTCTCTTCGACGGCCATTCTTCCTCCGGGCTCAGTCCCGCGTTGTGCGGCTCGTGCGGGGATGAGTCGATTGTACGGGCAGCGAGCTTCCGCCGTACGCCCGTCCACAGCCGCCCGTTAGGAGACTCCCAGACACCGCCGGTAGTGTGGAATGTCCGTGTTCGACGCCGCCCCCTGCGGCACCGGAGGTTCCTTTCGTGCGATTCGCCCTCGCAATCGTGGCATTCATCGCCGCGGCCGTGATGATCGGGTTCGGCATCGCCCAGCGCACGGTCTACCTCGAACCCGACCGCGTCACGATGTCGGCCGAGCTGGATGGCGATGCGGCATACGCCGTCATCGCACCCGATGCCCTCGGCGCACATCCGGGCAAGCAGACGCTGACCGTCTCCGGCTCGGACGCGATCTTCGTCTCATACGGCCGCACGTCCGACGTGGCGGCCTGGCTCGGCGACTCCTCGTATGTCGCCGTGCACTACGACGCCGAAACGGCCGAGTTCACGAGCGAGGTCGTGCGCGCGACCGAGGAGGGCGAGACTCCGGTCGAGGGCGCTGACGGCACCGACGGCACGCCGAGCCCCACGCCGGCCACCCAGACGCCCGCACCCGAGGCGCCGGCTGCAGACGGCGACGCCGCTGCGCCGGCGACCGAGCCCGCCGCTTCCCCCGCCGGCTCCGACCTCTGGCTCGACGAGTTCACCGGCGAGGGGCGCCTCACGACGACCATCGACGTGCCCGATGGGATCTCCGTTCTCCTCGCGAGCGACGGCACCGGGCCGGCGCCGAGCGACGTCGAGATCTCCTGGCCGCTCGACAACTCCACGCCGTTGGCCGGCCCGCTGATCGCCGGCGGCGGTCTCGTCTTCCTCATCGGCCTGATCCTGCTCGTGTCCGGCTTCATCCACCATCGTCGCTCCCGCGGGCCGCGTCGCAACCTGCCGAAGGGCTCGCGCAGCAGGCTGCCGAGCGCCCCGAAGCCGCGTCGCCTCCGTGGCGGTCCCGTCGGCGGCGGTCGCCGGGCGATCGGGCGGTCCAAGCGCGTGGTCCTCGTCCCCCTGATCGTCATCCCGGCGATGGGCCTGAGCGCCTGTTCTGCCGACTACTGGCCGCGCCTGGACCAGGTCGCTCCCTCGACGAGCGCCCCGGCCACCGAGACGCCGACGGCCACCGACGGATCCACCGGCGAACCCGCCGAGCCCGAGGCGGCGATGGAGCCGGCCGTCACGGTGCCGCAGATGGAGCGCATCATGCGCAGGATCGCGGTGTTCACGACCGAGACCGACGAGGCGCGCGACGCAACGGCGGTCACGCAGCGGTTCGATGGTCCTGCCCTCGACGAGCGGCTGGCGAACTACGCCGTGCGGGGCGCCCTGCCCGACCAGCCCGCGCCGACCCCGATTCCTGCGTCGCCGCTCACGCTCACCCTCCCGCAGCAGGTCGACGGCTGGCCGGCCGGCGGTCGCACGGTCCTGACGATCGCCAAGAACTCCGACGACCCGACCGTGGCGCCGACGGCGCTCGTGCTCCGTCAGGCGACGCCTCGCGAGAACTACAAGATCGTCTACGCGATGTCGCTGGCGCCCGACGCCGATGTGCCCGAGGTGGCTCCCGCGTCGATCGGCGCGCCGCTCATCTCACCCGAGTTCAAGGGCCTCGTGATGCCTCCCGGCCAGGTCGCCGCCGCCTACGCCGACGTGCTGCTCACCGGCGACGCATCCACGTACGCCACCCTCTTCGATCCCGAGGGAGACGTGTTGCGCGAGCAGCTCGGGGTCACCGGCCAGCAGGCCAGCGCCGACGCCCTGCCGCCGACGGCGGACATCGCCTTCTCGAACGTGGTGGGCGACGGTCCCACGGTCGCGCTCGCCACGAACGACTCCGGCGCGCTCGTCACGGTCTCGATCGAGCAGACCGAGAAGGTCACTCCGAACGACGGTGGTACCGTCGGATTCGAGCCGGGCCCCGCGGCCTCGCTCTCCGGCTTCGCCGACAAGAGCGCGAAGGGCGTGCAACGCGTCATCGGCGTGCAGATGATCTTCTACGTGCCCAGCGTGGGCTCGGAGGAACAGATCCGGCTCCTCGGCTGGTCCGAGAGCCTCATCGGAGCATCGGAGGTACCGTGACCGACCCCACCCCGCCGAGCGGATTGCGTGGCGCCGTCGACCTGTCGGCGCTCGTCAACCGTCCGCAGCAGCAGCAGGAGGGCGCGCGCGCCGACAGCGGCGACGCCGTCGTCTTCGAGACGGATGACGCGGCGTTCGGCTCCGCGCTCGAGCTCTCGCGAACGGTTCCCGTCGTGGTCGTCCTCGCTGCCTCGTGGAGCGAGCAGTCCACCTCGCTCGTGGAGACCCTCGAGCGGCTCGTGCGCGCTCGATCGGGACGGATCGTCCTCGCGGTCGCCGACGCCGACCGCAGCCCGCAGCTCGTGCAGGCATTCCAAGCGCAGGCGATCCCCACGGTCGTGGCCGTCGTCGCGGGCCAGCCCGTTCCGCTCTTCGCCGGCGTGCAGCCCGACGACGTGATCGACCAGGTCCTCGACCAGCTCCTCGCACTCGGCGCCCAGCACGGTGTCGCCGGCACCGTCGGTGGAGATGCCGCGCCCGAGGGTGAGGCCGGCGAACCCGCCGAGGCGCCATTGCCGCCGCTGCACCAGGAGGCGTACGACGCGATCGAGCGCGGCGACTTCGCGGCGGCCGCGTCGGCGTATCGCACCGCCATCGCACAGGACCCCCGTGATGCGCTCGCCGTGGCCGGCCTCGCCCAGGCCAACCTGCTCGCACGGCTGCAGGGCAAGACGCTCGACACCATCCGCAACGCCGCGGCCGCCGCGCCCGAGGATCTGCAGGCGCAGCTCGACGTCGCCGATCTCGATCTCTCGGGCGGTCACGTCGACGACGCCTTCGACCGCCTGCTGACCCTCTTCCCGAAACTCGACGCCGACGGCAGGAAGCTCGTGCGCGAGCGGCTCGTCGAGCTCTTCGAAGTGGTCGGCACCGAGGATCCCCGTGTGATCGCCGCCCGGCGGCGGCTCACGAACCTCCTCTACTGACGAGGCGCGATCGCGCGTGCCCGGGCGCTCAGCGTTCGAGCGTGAACCACACCGCCGCGAGCGGTGGCAGCGTGAACGCCGCCGAAGCCGGTCGCCCCGACCAGGGGGTGTTCGTCGCGTCGACTCCGCCGAGGTTGCCGACGCCCGATCCACCGAACTCCGCGGCATCCGAGTTCAGCACCTCGCGCCAGCGGCCGGCGGCGGGCAATCCGAGCCGGAACCCCTCGTGCGGTCGTCCGGCGAAGTTCACGATGCAGAGCAACGGCCGTCGGTCGCGGTCGTACCGGAGGAACGCGATGACGTTCTCGGCGGCCGCGCCTCCTTCGACCCACTCGAAGCCCGCGGCATCGTCGTCGAGCTGCCACAGCGCCGGCGTCGCCCGATAGCTGCGATTGAGCGCGCCCACGAACTCCGCGAGCTGGCGATGGCTCGGCTGGTCGAGGATCCACCAGTCGAGGCCACGCTCCTCGCTCCACTCCGAGAGCTGACCGAACTCCTGGCCCATGAAGAGCAGTTGCTTGCCGGGATGGGCCCACATGTAGGAGAGGTAGGCACGCACGTTGGCGAGCTGCTGCCAGTGATCGCCGGGCATCTTCCGGATGAGCGATCCCTTGCCGTGCACGACCTCGTCGTGGCTGATCGGCAGCACGAAGTGCTCGCTGAACGCATACAGGAACGAGAACGTGAGGTCGTGATGGTGGTGCGCCCGGTACATCGGGTCCCTCGAGATGTACTGCAGCGTGTCGTGCATCCACCCCATGTTCCACTTGAAGCCGAAACCGAGGCCGCCCGCCGAGGTCGGTGCGGTGACGCCGGGCCAGCTCGTCGACTCCTCGGCGATGATGACGACTCCGGGATTCCGCTTGTACGCCGTGGCCGTGGCCTCCTGCAGGAAGCTGATCGCCTCGAGGTGCTCGCGACCGCCGTACTGGTTCGGCAGCCACTCGCCCTCGTTCCGTGAGTAGTCGAGGTAGAGCATCGAGGCGACCGCGTCGACGCGCAGGCCGTCGACGTGCATCTCCTCGAGCCAGAACAGTGCGTTCGCCACGAGGAAATTGCGGATGCGCGGGTTGCCGAAGTCGAAGACGTAGGTCCCCCAGTCCTTCTGCTCGCCGCGTCGCGGGTCGGGGTGCTCGTACAGGGGCTCGCCGTCGAAGCGGGCGAGAGCCCAGTCGTCCTTCGGGAAGTGACCGGGCACCCAGTCCATGATCACGCCGATGCCGGCCCGATGCAGGCGGTCGATCAGGTACTTCAGGTCGTCGGGGCTGCCGAAGCGCGAGGTGATCGCGTAGTACCCGGTCACCTGGTAGCCCCAGGAGCCGCCGAACGGGTGCTCGGCGAGGGGCATGAACTCGACGTGGGTGTAGCCCAGCCACTCCAGATACTCGATCAACTCGTCGGCGACGTCGCGGTACCCGCGTCCCGGCCGCCACGAGCCCAGGTGGAGCTCGTAGACGCTCATCGGCAGCTCGTGCGCGTTCGAGGTCGCGCGTCGCGACATCCACGCGCCGTCGCCCCACTCGTAGGAGCTCTCGCTGACCACCGATGCGGTGGCAGGGGCGATCTCAGCCTGCCGCGCCATCGGATCCGACTTCATGATCCAGTCGCCGCCCGACGTGAGCAGCTCGAACTTGTACCGCGCGCCGGGTTCGAGCCCGGGGACGAACAGCTCCCACACGCCGGAGCCGCCCATGCTGCGCATCGCGTGCCCGGCACCGTCCCAGTGATTGAAGTCGCCGACGACGCGCACGGCTCGCGCCCGTGGCGCCCAGACCGTGAACGCGGTGCCCCGCATCCCGCTGGAGACGCCCCAGTGCTCGCGGTGATGCGCGCCGAGGACGCGCCACAGTTCCTCGTGACGGCCCTCCGCGATCAGGTGCAGGTCGAGCTCGCCGATCGTCGGTGCGAAGCGGTACGCGTCGTCGGCCGTCCACTCCTCGTCGCCGTATCGGGCGCGGATGCGGTAGTCGGTGAAGCCGAACGGGCCGGCTCCGGCCCAGACGCCGTGTCCCACGTGCTGGAGGGGCACGCTCGTGCCGTCCGCCAGCACGGCGTCGACGGAGTCGGCGAGCGGTCGGCGGGTGCGGATCACGGTGTGCGCCCGTCCGTCGCCGGTCGATCCGTCGGCGTGCTGGCCGAGCACCGAGTGCGGGTCGGCATGGCGCCCCTCGGCCACGGCGGCGAGCACCTCGTCGTCGATGACGGGCCCGGTGGGCGGCATCCGATCAGCCATTCGCGCTCCTCACGACGTGCAGGATGTGGGCGGGCCGCGTGAAGGCGTCGAGGCGCACGTAGTTGGCGTCGCCCCACTCCCAACGGTCGCCCGTGACGAGGTCCTGCACCTCGAACCGCCGGCCGGGCTCGAGCCCGAGGAGTGCGAGGTCGAGGTGCACCGTCGTCTCGCGGACGGAGTGGGGGTCGACGTTGGCGACCACGATGATGGTGTCGTCGACGCCGTCGGACGTGAACCGGCCCTCGAGGTGCTTCGAGTACACGAGCACGGCGTCGTCGTCGCTGGCGTGGAACCGGATGTTGCGGAGCTGGCCGAGCGCGGGGTGCGCCGCTCGGATCGCGTTGAGGATGCCGAGGTACAGCGCGAGCGAGCGGCCCTCTCGCTCGGCGGCGGCGAAGTCGCGCGGCTTGTACTCGTACTTCTCGTTGTCGATGGCCTCCTCGGCGCCGGGCCGGGCGACCGACTCGAAGAGCTCGAAGCCCGAGTACACGCCCCATGTCGGCGCCGCCGTCGCGGCGATCGTCGCGCGCACCGTGAAGGCGGCCGGTCCGCCGAACTGCAGGTACTCGGTGAGGATGTCGGGCGTGTTCACGAAGAGGTTCGGCCTCATGAAGTCGGCGGTCTCCTGCGAGACCGAGGTGAGGAACTCCTCGAGCTCCTCCTTCGTATTGCGCCACGTGAAGTACGAGTACGACTGCTGGAAGCCCACCATCGCGAGCGCCCGCATCATCGCGGGGCGCGTGAAGGCCTCGGCGAGGAAGACGACGCCCGGGTCCTCGTCGTTCACCGTGTGGATGAGCCGCTCCCAGAACGGCAGCGGCTTCGTGTGGGGGTTGTCGACCCGGAAGATGCGGACGCCCTGCTTCATCCAGTGCCGCACGATCCGGAGCACCTCGTCGAAGATCCCCTCCGGGTCGTCGTCGAAGTTCACGGGGTAGATGTCCTGGTACTTCTTCGGGGGGTTCTCGGCGTACCGGATGGTGCCGTCGGGCAGCTGGGTGAACCACTCGGGATGCTCGGTGACCCAGGGGTGGTCGGGAGACGCCTGGAGGGCGAGATCGAGCGCGACCTCCATGCCGAGCGCCGCCGCGCGCCGCACGAAGGCGCGGAAATCGGCGAGGGTGCCGAGATCGGGATGCACCGCATCGTGACCGCCGGGGGTGCCGTCGGCGAGGGGTCCGCCGATCGCCCACGGGGAGCCCGGATCGTTCGGGCCCGGATCGAGCGTGTTGTTGCGCCCCTTGCGGTTCGTCACGCCGATCGGATGGATCGGCGGCAGGTAGACGACGTCGAACCCCATCGCGGCCACGCCGTCGAGCCGCTTGGCCGCCGTGCGGAAGGTGCCGCTCTTCCAGCTGCCGTCCTTCAGCTGCTTCGCCCCCTCGGATCGGGGGAAGAACTCGTACCAGGAGCCCACGCCGGCGCGGCGTCGCTCGACGAGGATCTCGTGCTCGTCCGAGTCGCTCGAGAGCCGGGCGAGGGGGCGCGGGCCGAACTCCTCGAGTGCCGGTGCGTCGATGAGCGCGCGACGGTCCGCGACGGAGGCCTGCGTGTCTCGCAGCGCGGCCGAGAGCGCGGCGAGTCGCTTGCGTGCGGCAGAGGGGCGCTTCGTGTCGGCGACGGCCCGATCGAGCAGGCGCGCGCCGATCTCGAACATCAGCTCGACGTCGACACCGGCGTCGACCTTGAGCGCGGCATCGTGCCGCCAGGTCGCGACCTCATCGTCGAAGCCCGTCACGTGCCAGCGCCAGATGCCGAGCTCGTCGAGCAGCACCTTCGCCTCCCAGCGGTCCGTGCCGGAGGCGAGGGGCGCCATCCGCTCGCGGCGCTCGGCGCCGCTCGGGGAGACCAGCACGAGCATCGCGCCGACCTGGTCGTGGCCCTCGCGGAACACGGTGGCGCGGAACGGCACGACCTCACCGTCGTAGGCCTTCGGTCGCCAGCGGCGGTCGGGCAGGGCGGGGGTGATCCCCGTGATGGGGATCCGGCCGGCGAGCACGGGATGGGCGGTCACGTTCCGACCGTAGCGCGGATGGGCACCCCCGGCGCGACCCCCGTTCACACATTGGACATCCGGCCGACCTAGGGTGTATCGGGTGAAACCCATCCGCACGTTCACCGTCCGCGCGGTCGTCCCCGGCGCGCTCGCCGCACTCGACGAACTCGCCGGCAACCTGCGATGGTCGTGGCACGAGCCGACGAAGCGCCTGTTCGAGCACATCGACCCGGGTCTCTGGCGTGAATCGCGACGCGATCCGATCGCGTTCCTCGGGGAGGTCGATCCCGCGCGACTCGACGAGCTCGCGAGCGACCAGGGCTATGTCGAGTGGGCCGAGCGGGAACGGGCGGGGCTTCGGGAGTACCTGACCGAGCCGCGGTGGTTCCAGTCCCTCGGCACCGGCGTGCCACGCAGAGTCGCGTACTTCTCGCCCGAGTTCGGCATCACCGCCTCGCTGCCCCAGTACTCGGGCGGGCTCGGCATTCTCGCGGGCGACCACCTGAAGGCGGCATCCGACCTCGGTGTCCCCCTGCTCGCCGTCGGCCTCTTCTACAAGGCGGGATACTTCGCACAGTCCATCTCCGCCGACGGCTGGCAGCAGGAACGGTATCCCGTGCTCGACCCGGACGGCCTTCCGCTGTCGGTGCTGCGCCGCCCCGACGGGTCCTCCGTGCACATCACCCTCGCCCTGCCCGACGACGCGTCGCTGCACGCCCGGGTGTGGAGGGCGGAGGTCGGCCGCGTCACGCTCCTCATGCTCGACACCGACATCCCGGCGAACACCGACGCGCTGCGATCGGTCACGGACCGGCTGTACGGCGGGGGCGGCGAGCACCGCCTGCTCCAGGAGCTCCTGCTCGGCATCGGCGGCGCGCGGGCCGTCCGCGCGTACACCGAGCTGTCGGGCGAGCCGTCGCCCGACGTGTTCCACATGAATGAGGGCCACGCCGGATTCCTCGGCCTCGAGCGCATCGCGACCTCCATCGCCGAGGGCCTCTCCTTCGCGGAGGCGCTGCAGCTCGTCCGCGCCGGCACGGTCTTCACCACCCACACTCCCGTGCCGGCCGGCATCGACCGATTCGATCGCGCGCTCGTCGAGCGTTACCTGACCACCTCGCTCCTGCCCGGCGTCGACCCCGCCGACGCCCTCGCGCTCGGCGTGGAGCCCGGCGCCGATCCCACGACGAGTCCGTTCAACATGGCGGTCATGGGCCTCCGGCTCGCCCAGCACGCCAACGGCGTGTCGAGGCTGCACGGCGAGGTCAGCCGCCAGATGTTCGGGAAGCTGTGGCCCGGATTCGATGCCGACGAGGTTCCCATCACCTCCATCACGAACGGCGTGCACGCGCCGACCTGGACCGACCCGGCACTCGTGGCGCTGGCCGAGTCGACGCTCGGCACCGCCGACACGGAGCACGCGGATTGGCTGAGCCCCGCGCTCTCCGACGCGGAGTTCTGGACGGTGAAGCGACGGATGCGCCTGCAGCTCGTCGAGGACGCACGTCGCCGACTCGCCGCCGCGTGGGCGGAGCAGCATCCGGGCGCTCCCGTCCCGCCGTGGGTGGGGCGGGTCCTCGACGCCGACACCCTGACCGTGGGGTTCGCCCGACGCGTGCCGACCTACAAGCGGCTGACCCTCATGCTCCAGGACCCGGAGCGACTGAAGGCGATCCTCACGGACCCCGACCGGCCCGTGCAGTTCGTGATCGCCGGCAAGTCCCATCCCGCCGACGACGAGGGCAAGCGACTCATCCAGCAGCTCGTGCAGTTCGCGCAGCAGCCGGAGCTGCGCGAGCGCATCGTGTTCCTGCCCGACTACGACATGGGCATGGCCGAGACGCTCTATCCCGGGTGCGACGTCTGGCTCAACAACCCGCTGCGTCCCCTCGAGGCCTGCGGCACGTCGGGCATGAAGGCCGCGATGAACGGCGCGCTGAACCTCTCGATCCTCGATGGCTGGTGGGCCGAGTACGCCGGCGAGGACTACGGCTGGGTCATCCCGTCCGCGGATGCCGCGGGGGACGGCGGCGAGCGGGACACCCTCGAGGCGTCCGCCCTCTACGAACTCCTCGAGCACCGCGTCGCGACGCGCTACTACGAACGCGACGGCGAGGGTGTGCCGCGCGAGTGGGTGCGCCGCGTGCGCCGCACGCTCGCGACGCTCGCCCCCGAGCTCGGGGCGGACCGCATGGTCAAGCAGTACGTCGACGTGCTCTATCGTCACGCGGCCGAACACGCCGCTCGGGTCGCGGCCGACGGCGATCGCGGCGCGCGCGAGCTCGCCGCCTTCGCCGCACGGGTGCGGACCGCGTGGCCCGGTGTGGAGGTGGTGCGCGTCGAGGCGGGCGGCGTCGAGGCGCCGCGTGTCGGCGACGCGTTGCAGGTGCGGGCGCACGTCCGCCTCGACGGCCTCGCCGCCGACGACGTGGCGGTCGAGGTCGTGT
>JAPSJU010000015.1 GCA_031178025.1 Agromyces sp.
GCGTTTCCGGGGTTCGTGGGACGGGCCGGGCGCGTGGTCGTGCGCGCGGCCCGTTCCTCAGAGGGCCAGGCGCGGCACGATCGCCGCCGGAAGCTCGGCGAGGGACCGGATGCGGATGACCCCGATCGCGTCGGCCTCGGCGCTGTCCTCGGGTGCCGGACCTTCGCCGTGGCGGTCGATCCACACGCCGACGAGGCCGGCCCGTGCGGCGCCGATCGCGTCGGTGCGGAGGCGATCGCCGACGTACACCGCGCCCGACACATCCTGGCCGCTGCGCGCGAAGCGTTCGAGCGCTGCCTCGAAGATCGCGGGGTCGGGCTTCGCCACGCCGAGCACGCCCGACGCGATGACGTGCTCGATCCGCCCGTCGAGCGCGAGCCGCACGACCTTCGCGGCCTGCACCTCGAGTTCGCCGTTCGTGATGATCCCGTACCGCACGCCAGGAAGGGCCGCTGCGATGGCGTCGAGTGCCGGAAGCACGTCGTCGTGCATCGCCCACCCGGCGCGGTAGTGCTCGAAGTACTCGGCGAACCATGCGCCGGCTGCGGCATCACCGAGCTCTTCGCCGTACGCGCGGGCGAACTCGGCGGCGCGGGCGCGACGCTGCTGCTCGTAGCTCAGCACGCCGGCGAGGTAGTCGGCGTAGTGCCGTTCCTCGAGCTCGTGCCATCGGGAAGCGGCGGCGTCCGCCTCGGCGCGATACGCACGGTGCCGCACCTGCTCGGCGATGCCGAGCGCCACGGCCTCGCGATGGGCCATGAGCGTGTCGTCGAGGTCGAAGAGCACGACCGGGGCGCGACCGTGCACGCGGTCGCTCATCGGCCAGGACCCAGCACGTCGGCCCAGCTCGATGCGGCGTCCGCCTCGACCGCGCGTCGGCGCGTGGCATGCCAGGCCGGAAGGGTGCCGCCGCCTCGGGCCGGGACGGTGGCATCCGTCGGACGCGTGCGTCGGAATCCCGCCGCACAGGCGACCCGGGCGGAGGCGATGTTGCCCTCCACCGCGCGCCAGCGCACGACGTCGGCGCCCGCGATGCCGCCCTCGAGCACCCATTCGCAGACGGCGACCGTGGCCTCGCTCATGATGCCGCGCCCACGGTGCTCCGCTCCGAGCCAGAACCCGAGTTCGTGCTCGGCGGAACGGACGCTGATCACGCCGAGCAGCGCGCCGCCCGCGGTGTGCCGGATGGCCCAGGTCAGCTCGGCACCCGTGGCCCAGGCCTCTGGCACGTGGGTGCCGAGGAACTCGTCGGCGTCGGCGCGCGTGTACGGCCAGGGCGTCGTCAGGTAGCGCTCGAAGAGCGGATCCCGGCAGTAGCGCGCGATGAGTTCCGCGTCGGCCCAGGTCGGCGCATCGAGGAACAGCCGATGCGTGCGGAGCTCGACGGGGCGCACGTCACACCCGGCGCACGAAGCCGACGCGGTCGTAGACCTCGCGCAGCATGCGCTCGGCCCGTTCGCTCGCCTTGTCGGCGCCGATCGCGAGCAGCCGATCGAGCTCGGCGGGGTCTTCGAGGAGTTCGAGCGTGCGCTCCCGGATCGGCGCCACGCGCTCCACGACGGCGTCGGCGACGTCCTTCTTGAAGTCGCCGTACCCGCGGCCCTCGTACTCCGCCTCGAGCTCGGGAATCGGCCGACCCGTCGTCGCTGCCAGGATGTCGAGGAGGTTCGAGATCCCGGGCTTCTCGGCGGGGTCGTAGCGCACCTCGCGTCCGGTGTCCGTGACCGCGCTGCGGAATTTCTTGGCCGTGACGGCGGGTGCGTCCATCAACTTCACGAGACCGGCCTCGGACGCCGAGGACTTCGACATCTTCGCGGTGGGGTCCTGCAGGTCGTAGATGCGCGCCGACTCCTTGGGGATGAGTGCCTCGGGCACGACGAACGTGTCGCCGTAGCGGGAGTTGAAGCGCCCCGCGAGATCTCGCGTGAGCTCGAGGTGCTGCCGCTGGTCGTCGCCGACGGGCACGAGTTGCGTGCGGTAGAGCAGGATGTCAGCGGCCATCAGCACGGGGTAGGTGAAGAGCCCGACCGTGGTGGCCTCGGCGCCCTGGCGCGCCGACTTGTCCTTGAACTGGGTCATCCGGCTCGCCTCGCCGAATCCCGTGAGGGTCCCGAGCACCCAGGCGAGCTCGGCATGCGCGGGCACGTGGGACTGCACGAACAGCGTCGCTCGGTCGAGGTCGACGCCGGACGCCAGGTACTGCGCAGCCGTACGTCGGGTGCTCTCCCGCAGCGCCTTCGGGTCCTGCGACACGGTGATCGCGTGCAGGTCGACGACGCAGTACACGGGATCGGCCTCGTCCTGCAGTGCGACCCAGTTCACGAGCGCACCCAGGTAGTTGCCGAGGTGGAGGGAGTCGCTCGACGGCTGCATGCCGGAGAAGACGACGGGGCGAGCGGTGTTCATGCGATGCGAGTCCTTGTCGGGAGATCAGATGGCGTAGTCGACGACGACGGGAGCATGGTCGGACCATCGCGTGTCCCAGGCGTCGGCGCGATCGATCACATAGGACACCGCGGCATCGGCGAGGGCGGGGGTGGCCAGGTGGTAATCGATGCGCCAGCCGGTGTCGGTGTCGAAGGCCTTGCCGCGCTGCGACCACCACGTGTACGGACCGTCGACCTCGCCGGCGAATCGGCGACCGACGTCGACCCAGCCCAGTCCCGCCCCGCGGTTGTAGTCGGGCTCGCCCTCGGCGCCCACGAAGCGGTCGAAGTACGCACGTTCCTCGGGCAGGAAGCCCGCTCGCTTCACGTTGCCCTTCCAGTTGCGGATATCGAGCGTGCGGTGCCCGACGTTCAGGTCGCCGACGACGAGCGCGAGCTCGCAGTGCGCCGAGAGGGCGGGAAGCCGCGCCTCCATCGCGTCGAGGAAGCGGTACTTCTCGACCTGCTTCTCGGTGCCCGCCTCCCCGGAGTGCACGTACGCGCTCACGACGGTGACGATGCGGTCGCCGACCTCGTAGTCGGCCTCGAGCCAGCGCCCGGCGCTGTCGAAGTCCGCGGCGCCGAGTTCGACCCGGTGGATGCTCGCGCGATTGCGGCTCGCGATCGCGACGCCGGCTCGTCCTTTGGCGGTCGCCGGATCGTGCAGGAGATCCCATTCCTCGCCGAGCAGGGCCTGCAGGTCCTCGGTGGAGGCGCGGACCTCCTGCATCGCGAGGATGTCGACGTCGCGGCCCTCGAGCCACTGGCCCATGCCCTTGCGGAATGCGGCTCGCACCCCGTTGACGTTGACGCTGGCGACACGGAGGGGCTTCGCGGAGGGCATGGAATCGATCCTACGGGAGCCTCCCGACGTCGTCCGTCCCGCTCGGCGGGCCCGTTCGCCGGCGGGCGAAGGCCCTGCGGCCCGCGTCGTTGCGCTACGGCGTGCCGCGCATGATCGCCTGCTTCACCTCGGCGATCGCCTTCGTCACCTCGATGCCCCGGGGGCACGCGTCGGTGCAGTTGAAGGTCGTGCGGCACCGCCACACGCCCTCCTTGTCGTTCAGGATGTCGAGGCGAACGGATGCCGCGTCATCGCGCGAGTCGAAGATGAAGCGGTGCGCGTTCACGATGGCCGCCGGGCCGAAGTACTGCCCGTCCGTCCAGAAGACGGGACAACTCGAGGTGCACGCCGCGCAGAGGATGCACTTGGTGGTGTCGTCGAAGATCTCGCGCTTCGCGATCGACTGGACGCGCTCCTTGCCGGGCTCGGGCTGCGAACCGGCGATGAGGAACGGCTGCACCTCGCGATAGCTCGCGAAGAACGGCTCCATGTCGACGACGAGGTCCTTCTCGAGCGGCAGTCCCTTGATCGCCTCGACGTAGATCGGCTTCGAGATGTCGAGGTCCTTGATGAGCGTCTTGCACGCCAGCCGGTTGCGCCCGTTGATGCGCATGGCGTCGGAGCCGCAGATGCCGTGGGCGCACGAGCGACGGAACGTCAGCGAGCCGTCCTGCTCCCACTTGATCTTGTGCAGGGCGTCGAGCACCCGGTCCGTCGCGAACATCTCCACGTCGAAGTCCTGCCAGCGCGGCTCGGTGTCGACATCGGGATCGAAGCGGCGGATCAGGAACGTGACGGTGAACGACTGGATGGCGGCGTCGGCCGGCTTGGCCTCGAGCATGGCGGTGGTCACGTCAGTACTTCCTCTCCATCGGCTGATAGCGGGTGATGGTCACGGGTTTCCAGTCGAGCCGGATGTGGTCGTCGGCCAGCGAGGAGTGGGGGTCGCCCGAGAGGTAGGCCATCGTGTGCTGCATGTACGCGTCGTCGTCGCGCTTCGGGAAGTCGTCGCGCATGTGCCCGCCACGGCTCTCCCGGCGGTTGCGGGCCGAGAAGACGACGACCTCGGCGAGGTCGAGGAGGAAGCCGAGCTCCACGGCTTCGAGCAGGTCGGTGTTGAAGCGCCTGCCCTTGTCCTGCACGGCGACGTTGCGGTACCGGTCGCGGAGGCCGGCGATCACCTCGGTGACGTGGGCGAGGGACTCGTCGGTGCGGAACACCTGCGCGTTCTTGTCCATCTCGTCCTGCAGCTCCTTGCGGATCGCCGCGATGCGCTCGGTGCCGTTCGAGTCGCGGAGCTCGGAGAGCATGCGCCGCACGGCGCCCGCGGGGTCCGCGGGCAGCGGAGTGAAGTCGACGCCCTTCACGTACTCGACCGCGTTGCGGCCGGCACGCTTGCCGAAGACGTTGATGTCGAGCAGCGAGTTGGTGCCGAGGCGGTTGGAGCCGTGCACCGAGACGCAGGCGCACTCGCCCGCGGCGTACAGGCCCGGCACGACGGTCGTGTTGTCGCGCAGCACCTCTGCGGCGACGTTCGTCGGGATGCCGCCCATCGCGTAGTGCGCGGTGGGCATCACGGGCACCGGCTCGTAGACCGGGTCGACGCCCAGGTACGTGCGCGCGAACTCCGTGATGTCGGGGAGCTTCGTCTCGAGGACCTCGGCGCCGAGGTGGGTGCAGTCGAGGAGGACGTAGTCCTTGTGCGGGCCGGCGCCGCGGCCCTCGGCGACTTCCTGCACCATGCAGCGGGCGACGATGTCGCGGGGCGCGAGGTCCTTGATCGTCGGGGCGTAGCGCTCCATGAATCGTTCACCGCTCGCATTGCGGAGGATCGCACCCTCGCCGCGGGCGCCCTCGGTGAGGAGGATGCCGAGGCCGGCGAGTCCCGTGGGGTGGAACTGGAAGAACTCCATGTCCTCGAGGGGGAGGCCCTTGCGCCAGATGATGCCCACGCCGTCGCCGGTCAGGGTGTGCGCGTTCGAGGTGGTCTTGTAGATCTTCCCGAAGCCGCCCGTCGCGAAGATGATCGCCTTCGCCTGGAACACATGCAGTTCCCCGGTCGCCAGCTCATACGCGACGATGCCCGAGGGCTGCTCGACGCCGTCGACCTCGGTCATGATGAGGTCGAGCGCGTAGTACTCGTTGTAGAACTCGATGCCGAGCTTCACGCAGTTCTGGAACAGCGTCTGCAGGATCATGTGGCCCGTGCGGTCGGCCGCGTAGCATGCGCGGCGGACCGGCGCCTTGCCGTGGTCGCGTGTGTGCCCGCCGAACCGACGCTGGTCGATCTTGCCCTCCGGCGTGCGGTTGAACGGCAGGCCCATGTTCTCGAGGTCGATGACGGCGTCGATGGCCTCCCTGGCCAGGATCTCGGCGGCATCCTGGTCGACGAGGTAGTCACCGCCCTTGACGGTGTCGAAGGTGTGCCACTCCCAGCTGTCCTCCTCGACGTTCGCCAGGGCGGCAGCCATGCCGCCCTGCGCCGCGCCGGTGTGCGAGCGGGTCGGGTACAGCTTCGAGATCACCGCGGTCCTGGCCCCGGGGCCGGCTTCGATCGCGGCGCGCATGCCGGCACCGCCCGCTCCCACGATGACGATGTCGTACTGGTGATAGTGGACGCCGTCGATGATGTTCGTCTCGACGTGGGCGCTCTCGGGATTCACAGGTCTCCTAGACGGCGGTGCAGAACGAGGGAAGCAGCTCGGCGGGGGAGCCGGCGGGACACGGCTCGAACGTGAACACCACGAGGGTGCCGAGCACGATGAGTGCGACCGTGGACGCGAGGAGCGCCCACTTCAGCAGCTTCTGCACCGTGCCGGGGTTCGTGTAGTCGTTCACGATGGTGCGCATGCCGTTGGCACCGTGGATCAGGGCGAGCCACAGCATCGCGACATCCCACCACTGCCAGAAGGGATGAGCCCACTTGCCCGCGACGAAGCCGAAGTCGATGGCCTTGACGCCGTCGCCGACCATGAGGTTGGCGAAGAGGTGCGTGAAGATCAGGACGAGGAGCACGACGCCGGAGACGCGCATGTAGATCCAGCCCCACTTCTCCCAGTTGACGCCGCGCTTCGGTGCGGGACGCGTCGGGGTGCGAGGCGCTTCGATGGTGGTCATGTCGCAGGCCTCCTCAGTGGCTGAAGACGTTGATCAGGTGACGCGGCACGAAGGCGAGCATCGTGACGAGCCAGAGGGCGACGACGAGGTAGAAGAGGAAGCGCTGGTGGCGGGTCGCCCAGGTCCAGAAGTCGACCAGGATGACGCGGAGGCCGTTGAAGGCGTGGAACACGATCGCGCCGACGAGCGCGACCTCGCCGAGCCCCATGATGGGCGTCTGGTACGTGCCGATGACGGCGTTGTACGCCTCGGGACTCACCCGCACGAGCGCGGTGTCGAGGATGTGCACGAGGAGGAAGAAGAAGATCGCGACACCGGTGATGCGGTGCAGCACCCATGACCACATGCCCTCGCGACCGCGATAGAGCGTGCCGCCCGGCCGCTGCTTCGCAGGCTTCGTGGGTGCGGTCAGGGTTCCTGCCGAGGTCTCTGGCATGAACAACCCTCCCTGGCTGTGTGAATGGCCCGCGATACGGGGTCACGACGGGCGCGACGGCCCGATTCGAGTGTAGTCGCGAGCCTCGCGCGTCGCCGCTTAGGCCTGCCTAACTCTCTCGATGTCGAGAGAGTTGCGGAGCTCACGAGGCGACGCCGTGCTGCGCCGCGAACGTGGTGCGGGGCATCCGGCTATTCTCGACCCATGGCCGACGCATCCCTTCCGCTCGACGACTTCTACAGCGTGATCCCGGCCGGTGGGGTCGGCTCGCGCCTGTGGCCGCTGTCCCGTGCCGACGCGCCGAAGTTCCTGCACGACCTCACGGGCTCGGGGCAGACGCTGCTCAAGGACACGTGGGACCGGCTCGTGCCGCTCTCGGGCGAACAGCGCGTCATGGTCGTGACGGGCCGCGCGCATCGCGCCGCCGTCGAGGGCCAGCTGCCGCTGCTCGCCGACCACAACATCGTGCTCGAGAGCGAACCACGGGACTCGACCGCGGCGATCGGCCTCGCGGCGGCCATCCTCGAGCGCCGCGAGCCGGGGGTGATCATCGGCTCGTTCGCGGCCGACCACGTGATCTCGGGCGAGGCGCTCTTCCAGTCCGCCGTCGCCGACGCCGTCGCGACGGCCCGCGCCGGGTACATCGCCACCATCGGCATCACGCCGACCGAGCCCGCGGTCGGCTTCGGCTACATCCAGTGCGGCGGAGCGGTCGACGTCGAGGGGGCGCAGCGCGTCGAGGTCGTGTCGAGCTTCGTCGAGAAGCCCGATCTCGAGACTGCGCGGCGCTACGTGAGCGGCGGGGATCACCTGTGGAACGCGGGGATGTTCATCGCCAGGGCGTCGACCCTCCTCGAGGAGCTCGCGCGCACGAAGCCCGCGTTGCACGCCGGACTGCTGGAACTCGCGGAGGCGTGGGACGACCCGGCGACCCGCGGCCCGGCGGTCGACCGGATCTGGCCCACGCTCGAGAAGATCGCGATCGACTACTCCGTCGCCGAACCCGCTGCCGCGGCCGGCCGCCTCGCCGTCATCCGCGGGCACTTCCAGTGGGACGACGTCGGCGATTTCGCCTCGCTCGCGAAGCTCAACACCGCTGGCCGCTCCGGTGAGCTCGCCATCCTCGGCGAGAACGCCCGGGTGCTCGCCGATGCCTCGAGCGGAATCGTCGTGAGCCGCTCGAAGCGGGTCATCAGCCTGATCGGCGTTCACGATATCGTCGTCGTGGACACGCCGGACGCGCTGCTCGTCACCACGAGCGAGCACGCCCAGCGGGTCAAGGCGGTCGTCGACGCCCTCCGGCTCGGCGGATCGAACGACGTGCTCTAGCACGCGAGGGAAGGGGTCAGCGGATGTCTCTGCGTCGATGGATGGGCACCGGTACCGCGTTGGTCGCGGCATCCGTGGCACTGGCCGCCTGCTCGCCGGCGCCCGAGACGGGCGGCAGCGAGGCCGCCGACGCCGGCTGCGTTCGGATGGTGACGAACTCCGGAGGCCTCGAGGACCGCTCGTTCAACCAGTCCAGCTGGGAGGGTCTGCAGCAGGCGGAGGACGAGTTCGGCGTGGAGGCCGAGGCGATCGTCTCGACCGGCGAGACCGACCTCGCGCCCAACGTGCAGCAGGCGGTGGAATCCGGCTGCGAGCTCATCGTCACCGTGGGCTTCGAGCTCGCCGACGCGACCCTCGCCCAAGCCGAGGACAACCCCGAGCTGTCGTTCGCGATCGTCGACGAGACGGTCGACGCCCCCAACGTGAAGCCCGTCGTGTTCGACACCGCGCAGGCCGCCTACCTCGCCGGCTACCTCGCCGCCGGCGTCTCGAAGACCGGCATCGTGGCGACGTTCGGCGGCGGCAACCAGCCGCCGGTCACCCTGTTCATGGACGGCTTCGTCGACGGCGTGGCCCAGTACAACGAGGCGCACGGCACCTCGGTTCGCGTGCTGGGCTGGGACAAGGCCGCGCAGGACGGCGCCTTCACGGGAGACTTCGAGGACATCAACAAGGGCAAGGCGCTCTCCGAGGGATTCATCGACCAGGGCGCGGACGTCATCCTCCCCGTCGCCGGACAGGTGGGCGAGGGCGCGACCTCGGCGGCCCTCGAACGCGGCGGCGTCTCGGTCATCTGGGTCGACAGCGACGGCTACGACTCGCTCGCGGCCGAGTTCCGGCCGGTGCTGCTCACGAGCGTGCTGAAGAACACCCAGGCCGCCATGGTCGAGATCGTCGGGACGGTGGAGGACGGCTCGTTCTCGAACGAGCCGTACGTGGGCACGCTCGAGAACGGCGGCGTCGAGATCGCGCCGTACCACGATCTCGCGTCGCTCGTGCCGCCGGAGCTCGATGACGAGATCGAGGCCCTCCGCCAGGCGATCATCGCCGGGGACGTCGTCGTGGAGTCGCCGAGCGCGCCGTGAACCACCTCGTTGCGGAGGTCCTGTGCTCATATGAGCACAATGTCGCGTCTTCATAACCATTGCGGGTCGCGCCCGGCTGCAGCCCGAGGGACGAGCGCAACATTGGGTAACGTGATTTCACGAGCCTCGAGATCGTCGGGGCGCACTCTTTGGAGGACACTGTGAAGGTCACGACCAAGAAGGCCGCACTCGGCGGCCTCGCGTTGTTCGGTGCGGCCGTGCTGCTCGCCGGTTGCGCATCCGCACCCGAGGGCGACGGCGGCGAAGGCGGTGGCGAGGCCAGCGACTTCCAGCCCTGCATGGTCTCCGACGCCGGCGGCTTCGACGACAAGTCCTTCAACCAGCTCGGCTTCGAGGGCGCCACGAAGGCCGCCGACGAGCTCGGCGTCGACCTCATCGACGTGCAGTCCGATTCCGAGACCGACTACGCACCGAACATCACGAGCCTGGTCGACCAGGGCTGCGACGTGATCGTGACCGTCGGCTTCGCGCTCTCCGCCGCCACCGTGGAATCCGCCCTGGCCAACCCCGACATCGAGTACGTCATCATCGACGACGCGGCCGACAACGACTTCGACGGCGAGGTCGACGCACCGAACATCAAGCCGATCCTCTTCGACACGGCGCAGGCGGCCTTCCTCGGCGGGTACGCGGCGGCCGACTACACGCAGACGAACACGGTCGGCACGTTCGGCGGCATGAACTTCCCGACCGTCTCGATCTTCATGGACGGCTTCAAGCAGGGCGTCGACTACTACAACGAGCAGAAGGGCAAGGGCGTCACGGTCCTCGGCTGGGACGGCTCCGACGGCCTCTTCACCGGCGGCTTCGAGGCCAACGACACCGCTCGCCAGACGGCGCAGAGCCTCATCGACCAGAACGTCGACGTGCTCCTGCCGGTCGGCGGCCCCATCTACCAGTCGGCCGCTTCGGCCATCCGCGAAGCCGGTCGGGAGATCGCCCTCCTCGGCGTCGACGCCGACTTCACCGAGACCGACCCGTCGGTCGCCGACCTCGTGCTCACCTCGATCCTCAAGGGCATCGACGTCGGAACGTACGACGCCGTGCTCGCGGCGGGCAACGACGAGTTCGACACCACTCCCTTCGTGGGCACGCTCGAGAACGAGGGCGTCGGCATCGCGCCGTTCCACGAATTCGAGTCGAAGGTCTCGTCCACCCTGCAGGGTGAGCTCGACGACCTGAAGGCGGCCATCATCGCGGGCGACGTCGAAGTGACGTCGTACCTCGCGGAGTAGTTTCGACGGCACGGATCGGGGAGGTCGGCGTGCGCCGGCCTCCCCGCTCCGTCTCCGGCGATCGCAGCAGGCGCTTCCGCGCATCCCTCGCCACATCCGAGCGAGTGCTGCTCCGGTCGCTCCACATTCGCGCAGCATCTCCAGCGGATGCAGCCACGTCACTAGGATCGGGGACATGAAGCTCGAACTTCGCGGCATCACGAAGCGATTCGGCAGCTTGGTCGCGAACGACCACATCGACCTCACCGTGGAGCCCGGCGAGATCCACTGCCTCCTCGGCGAGAACGGTGCAGGCAAGTCGACGCTCATGAACGTGCTCTACGGCCTCTACCAGGCCGATGAGGGTGAGGTGCTCCTCGACGGCGAGGTGCAGCACTTCGCCGGGCCCGGCGACGCCATGGCCGCCGGCATCGGCATGGTGCACCAGCACTTCATGCTCATCCCCGTCTTCACGGTCGCCGAGAACGTGATGCTCGGACACGAGTCGACGAAGGCCGGCGGCATCCTCGACCTCGCGAGCGCGCGCGCGCGGGTGCGCGAGATCTCCGATCGCTTCGGATTCCACGTCGACCCCGACGCGCTCGTCGACGACCTGCCGGTGGGCGTGCAGCAGCGCGTCGAGATCATCAAGGCGCTCTCACGGGACGCGAAGGTGCTCGTGTTCGACGAGCCCACGGCCGTGCTCACGCCGCAGGAGACCGACGAGCTCATGCAGATCATGCGGCAGCTGAAGGCGTCCGGCACGTCGATCGTGTTCATCACGCACAAGCTGCGCGAGGTGCGCGAGGTCGCGGATCGCATCACCGTCATCCGGCTCGGCAAGGTCGTCGGCGAGGCGGCACCGACCGCGTCGAACGCCGAACTCGCATCCCTCATGGTCGGTCGCGCCGTGGAGCTCACGGTGCACAAGGAGGAGCCGAAGCTCGGCGACGAGGCCCTCGTCGTCGAGGGGCTCACGGTCATCGACCCGATCGGGCAACTCGTCGTCAACGACGTGAGCTTCTCCGTGCGCAGGGGCGAGATCCTCGCCGTCGCCGGGGTGCAGGGCAACGGCCAGACCGAGCTCACCGAGGCGCTGCTGGGCCTGCAGCCCCGCGTGCAGGGGTCGATCAGGCTCGACGGCGTCGAGCTCACCGCCGGAAGCGTACGCCGCATCCTCGACGCCGGGGTGGGGTTCGTCCCCGAGGACCGCACCGAGGACGGCCTCGTGGGCGAGTTCACGATCGCCGAGAACCTCATGCTCGATCGCTCGGGCAGCGCGCCCTTCGTCCGCGGCGGCAGCATCCAGCGCGCGGTCCTGGCGGAGTTCGCCCGCGACCGCGTGAAGGAGTTCGACATCCGCACGCCCTCCATCGAGACCAGGGCGGGTCGGCTCTCGGGCGGCAATCAGCAGAAGGTCGTGCTCGCGCGCGAACTCAGCCGCGAACTCCGGCTGCTCGTCGCCGCCCAGCCCACGCGCGGCGTCGACGTCGGCTCGATCGAGTTCATCCACAAGCGCATCGTCGAGACCCGCGACGCGGGCGTGCCCGTCCTGGTCGTGTCCACCGAGCTCGACGAGGTCGTCGCCCTCGCCGACCGCATCATGGTGATGTACCGGGGCCGGATCGTGGGCATCGTTCCAGGCGACACCTCCCGTGACGTGCTCGGCCTCATGATGGCCGGCGAAGTCCCCGCAGAAGGAGCCGCCGCATGAGCGACCCGCAGCCGCCCCGGCCCGGAGCGCAGGGATCCGATCCCGACGTCGCGATCGAGCAGCCGGGTGCCGTCTCGTCCGCCGCCACGGGCACCCGGCCGCGGAGCGTCGGTGCCGACGCCTCGACCGGCGGAACCCCGCCGGCCGGCCGGGGCGACGTCGAGCCGCCGTCCAGGTGGCACACCACCCTGCAGCGCATCACGACGGGAAACGCCGCCATCTCGGTGCTCTCGGTGCTCCTGGCGCTCCTCGTCGGCGCCGTCATGATCGCCTTCACGAACGAGCGCGTCCAGGAGACGAGCGCATACTTCTTCGCGCGCCCGGGCGACACGCTCGCCGCAATCTGGGACGCGGTCTCAGGCGCCTACTCGGCGCTCTTCCAGGGCTCGGTCTACAACTTCCGCCGCGACACCTTCGTCGCCGGCATCCGTCCGCTCACCGAGACGCTGACCTTCGCGACACCGCTCATCGCCGGTGGACTCGGCGTCGGTCTCGCGTTCCGGGTGGGCATGTTCAACATCGGCGGCCGGGGGCAGATGCTCATCGCCGCATCCGTCGCCGGATGGGTCGGCTTCGGCTTCGACCTGCCGTGGGGACTGCACATGCTCGTCGCGCTCATCGGCGGCCTCATCGGCGGGGCGCTCTGGGGCGGCATCGCGGGCTTCCTGAAGGCGCGGACCGGCGCCCATGAGGTGATCGTGACGATCATGCTCAACTACGTGGCGTTCTACCTCGTCTCATGGATGCTGCGCACGCCCGGCCTGCTGCAGGCGCCAGGATCGTCGAACCCGAAGACGCCGGCCATGCAGGACACCGCGACCTTCCCCGACCTGCGGCCCCAGTTCAACCTGCACTTCGGGTTCCTCCTCGTGATCGTGGCGACCGTCGTGGTGTGGTGGATCCTGACCCGCTCGAGCCTCGGCTTCCGCTTCCGCGCCGTCGGTGAGAACCCGAATGCCGCGCGGGTCGCGGGCATCGACGTCCGGGCGATGTACGTCTACGCCATGCTCATCTCCGGCGCGCTCCTGGGCCTGGCGGGCGTCAGCCAGGTGCTCGGCACCGTCACGACGGGCTTCACGGCGGGAATCGATGCCGGCATCGGCTTCGATGCGATCACCGTCGCGCTGCTCGGACGCTCCACTCCGTGGGGGATCTTCGCCGCAGGGATCCTCTTCGGGGCCTTCAAGGCGGGCGGATTCTCCATGCAGGCCGCCGAGGGGGTTCCCGTCGAGATCATCCTCGTCGTGCAGTCGCTCATCGTGCTCTTCATCGCGGCTCCGCCGCTCGTGCGCACCATCTTCCGGCTCCCGGAGCCCAAGCCGGGGGGCCCCAGGGAGGGCCGGAGGAGACCGCGTCCCGTCGTCACGAAGGAGGTGGAGGCGAAGTGAGCCGGACCACGGAACACCACCGCCAGGTCGCACCCCAGCCGGCCGCACTCGACACGACCGTCGTGACGAGCTGGAAGGCGCCGATCGCCTTCGCCATCTTCGCCCTCGCGGCGACGGCGCTGGCCGTGTTCGTCCCGCGCGACGGCGACACGACCTTCCGCTGGTCCTCGCCGACCGACGCCATCCAGCTTCCCGAGATCTCGGTTCCCGCACTGCCCGCCCTCTGGACCGTCATCGTGCTCCTCGTCGCGATCACGGCGTATTCCGCCTGGCTCGTGAGCCGGAAGCGGCGGGTGCCGATGTGGCTCATCGTCGTCTTCGCCATCCTGTTCATGTTCGGCTTCCTCACCTGGGCCGCCGCCGGCGCCTCCCTGCCGATGATCGGACTCCTGTTCGGCTCGCTGAGCCTCGCCGTCCCCCTCATCTTCGGCTCGCTCGCGGGGGTGCTCGGCGAGCGCGTGGGCGTCATCAACATCGCCATCGAGGGCCAGCTGCTCGCCGGCGCGTTCACGGCCGCCGTCGTGGCGTCCGTGACCCGCCAGCCCTGGTTCGGACTGCTTGCGGCCATGGTCGCCGGGATGCTCGTCGCCTTCGTGCTCGGCGCCTTCGCGATCAAGTACTTCGTCGATCAGGTGATCGTCGGCGTCGTGCTCAACGTCCTCGTCACGGGTCTCACGAGCTTCTTCTTCTCCCAGGTCCTCGCGCCGAACGCCGCCACGCTCAACACCCCGCCGCGCTTCGACCGCTGGCCCATTCCCGTGCTCGGTGACATCCCGATCATCGGACCGGTGTTCTTCCGCCAGACGGTGGTGGTCTACCTCATGTACCTCGCCGTCGCCGTCGTGTACATCGGGCTGTTCCACACCAAGTGGGGCCTGCGCCTGCGCGCCGTGGGCGAGCATCCGCAAGCGGCCGACACCGTCGGCATCAAGGTGAACCGCACGCGGTTCTGGAATGTCGCACTGGCCGGCGCGATCGCCGGCCTCGGCGGCACCTTCTTCACGATCGGATCGGGCATCGCCTTCAACAAGGAGATGACCGCGGGCGCCGGCTTCATCGCCCTCGCCGCCGTCATCTTCGGCCAGTGGGATCCCATCAAGGCCACGCTGGCGGCGCTGCTGTTCGGCTTCGCCTCCAACCTGCAGAACACGCTCTCCGTCATCGGGTCACCGGTGCCGAGCGAGTTCATGCTCATGCTGCCCTACGTGGTGACGATCTTCGCCGTCGCCGGGCTGGTGGGCAAGGTGCGCGGCCCCGCCGCAGCCGGCAAACCGTACATCAAGTCCTGAGCCGGTGCCGCTGCACTCGGCACCGACGAACCGACCCATCCCGAACGGGGGAGCATCATGACCGCAACGGATGCCATCGACTGGAGCTCGCTGCGCGATCGCGCGCGCGAGGCCATGGCCAAGGCGTACGTGCCCTACTCCGAGTTCCCGGTCGGCGCGGCCGCGATCGTCGACGACGGTCGCGTCGTGAGCGGGTGCAACGTGGAGAACGCCTCATACGGGGTCACCCTCTGCGCCGAGTGCTCGCTCGTGTCGGCGCTCATCATGTCGGGCGGCGGCAAGCTCGTGGCGTTCGCCTGCGTCGACGGCCACGGCAACGCGCTCATGCCGTGCGGACGCTGTCGCCAGCTGCTCTACGAGCACTCCGCCGCGGGCATGCTGCTCGAGACCGTCTCGGGCGTGAAGACCATCGACGAGGTGCTGCCCGACGCCTTCGGTCCGCGGCAGCTCGACGAGTTCCGGGGGAGCCGCGCATGAGCGCCGTCGAGGCGTTCGACACCGTCGACGTGATCCGGGCCAAGCGCGACGGCCACGAGCTCGAGACGGCCGAGATCGAGTGGCTGATCGACGCCTACACGCGCGGGTACGTCGCCGACGAGCAGATGTCGGCCATGACGATGGCGATCTTCCTGAACGGCATGACCCGGCGAGAGATCCGAGACATGACGATGGCGATGATCGCCTCGGGCGAGCGGATGGACTTCTCGGGGCTCGGCAGGCCCACGAGCGACAAGCACTCGACCGGGGGCGTCGGCGACAAGATCACGCTGCCGCTCATGCCGCTCGTGGCGTCGTTCGGCGTGGCGGTGCCGCAGCTCTCCGGCCGTGGACTCGGCCACACCGGAGGCACGCTCGACAAGCTCGAGTCGATCCCCGGCTGGCGCGCGGAGCTGACGACCGATGAGATGTTCGCCCAGCTGCGCGACGTCGGAGGCGTCATCTGCGCGGCCGGCTCCGGTCTGGCTCCGGCCGACAAGAAGCTGTACGCCCTGCGGGACATCACCGGAACGGTCGAGGCGATCCCGCTCATCGCGTCGTCGATCATGTCGAAGAAGATCGCCGAGGGCACCGGGGCGCTCGTGCTCGACGTGAAGTTCGGCTCGGGCGCGTTCCTGCAGGACATCGAGCGCTCCCGCGAGCTCGCCCGCACCATGGTCGAGCTCGGCGAGGACGCCGGCGTGGCGACCGCCGCGCTCATCACGAACATGAACGTCCCGCTCGGGCGAACGATCGGCAACGCGAACGAGGTGCGCGAATCGGTCGAGGTGCTCGCCGGCGGCGGACCGGCCGACGTGCGCGCGCTCACCGTCGCCCTGGCTCGTGAGATGCTCGCCCTCGCCGGCGTGGACGACGCGGAGGTCGAGGCAGCCCTCGACGACGGCCGGGCGATGGACACGTGGCGACGTGCCATCCGCGCACAGGGGGGCGACCCCGACGCGGAGCTGCCGGTCGCTCGGGAGCAGCACGTGGTGACCGCCGAACGCGACGGCGTGCTCGTCGCACAGGAGGCGCTGCCCTTCGGGATCGCCGCCTGGCGACTCGGCGCGGGCCGCGCGCGCAAGGAGGATCCGGTGCATCACGCGGCCGGTGTCGAGTTGCATGCGAAGCCCGGTGACGAGGTGCGCGCGGGACAGCCGCTCTTCACGCTCCACGCCGACGAGCCGGCACGGTTCGCACGTGCGCTCGAGGCCGTCGAGGGCGCCTATCGCATCGGCGATCCGGGCGACCGGATCGACGACGGCGGACCGCTCATCGCGGACCGCATCGGCCGCTGACGATCGTGCCGGCGACCGTTCGCGACGGTGCGGATGCGGTGTCAGGGCGCATGCCGGTCGGACATCGGGCAGCTTCGAGATTGCCGAGACTTCGCACCCGACCCGCCGCTATCGTGGACTCGTGACCACGACACCGACGGAGTACCGCCTGGAAGGCGACGGCACGAGCATCCGGGCGCTGCCCAAGATCTCGCTGCACGACCACCTCGACGGCGGTCTGCGCCCGCAGACCCTCATCGAGCTCGCCGACGAACTCGGGCTCGAGGTGCCCGCGTCCGACGCGGACGAGCTCGCGGCGTGGTTCACCGAGCAGGCGAACTCCGGCTCGCTCGTCGAGTACCTGAAGACGTTCGACCTCACCACGGCGGTCATGCAGACGCGGAGCGGGCTCTCCCGCGTCGCCCGGGAGTTCGTGCAGGACCTGGCCGCCGACGGCGTCATCTACGGCGAGATCCGATGGGCTCCCGAACAGCACCTCACGCGTGGCCTCTCACTGGATGCGGCGGTGGAAGCCGTGCAGGCGGGCATCGAGCAGGGCATCGATGACGCGCGGCACCAGGGGCACGCCATCCGGGCGGGCCAGCTCGTCACGGCCATGCGACACGCCGACCGTGGGCTCGAGATCGCCGAACTGGCCGTTCGCCACCGCGAGCGCGGGGTCGTCGGCTTCGACATCGCCGGCGCTGAGGCCGGGTTCCTGCCGAGCCGCCACCGGACGGCGTTCGACTTCCTCGCCAGCCAGTTCTTCCCGGTCACGATCCACGCCGGCGAAGCCGACGGGCTCGACTCGATCCGCAGTGCGCTGGTCGACGGGCGCGCCCTCCGGCTCGGCCACGGCGTGCGCATCGCCGAGGACCTCGCGACCGAGCGCCAGGACGACGAGAACACCTACGTGTCCCTCGGCCCGATCGCGCAGTGGGTACGCGATCGCGAGATCGCCCTCGAGACGAGCCCCTCCTCGAACCTGCAGACCGGTGCGATCGCAGCGTGGGGCGACGAGCTCGTCGACCATCCGTTCGACCTGCTCTACCAGCTCGGCTTCCGCGTCACCGTCAACACCGACAACCGGCTGCAGAGCGGCACGACCCTCACCCGCGAACTGGCGTTGCTGAGCGACGCGTTCGGCTACGACCTCGACGACTTCGAGACGTTCCAGCTGAACGCGGCAGCCGCGGCCTTCCTGCCCCTCGACGACCGCGAAGAGCTCGCCGAACTCATCCAGGACGGCTTCGACGACGCCTGAACGGATGTCACGAGGCATCCCCTGATCCGCCGCCGCCCTCGAACGGAACTCGCATGACCACCATCCCGATGCTCCCCGACACCGCCGTGGTGCTCGGCGCGCACGTCGCCGACTGGCGCGCCGCCGTGCGGGAGGCGGGCCAGGCGCTCACGCGGTCGGGCGCGACGCGCGCGGAGTACTCCGATCGCATGATCGCGGTGGTCGAGGAGTACGGGGCCTACATCGTCATCGCACCCGGCCTCGCCCTCGCCCATGCCCGTCCCGGCCCCGACGTCCGGCGCGAGGGACTCGCGGTGGTCACGCTCGCGACGGCCGTGCCGTTCGGTCACCCGCACAACGACCCCGTGAGGGTCGTCGTCGGGCTGGCGGTCTCGAACGCGGAGGAGCACGTCGCCTCGGTGGCGAAGCTCGCGAACGCCTTCAACGACAGCGGCATCGTCGCGCGGATCGCCGGGGCGACGAGCGCCGACGAGGTGCGTGCCCACCTCGGGATGCGCTCCGACCCGGGTCCCGGCGCCGAAGGCGAGGTCGGGGCATGAGGATCGTGGCCGTCTGCGGCGCGGGGGTCGGCACGTCCGCCATCCTCAAGGTGAACGCCGAACGCGCGCTCGATCGCCTGGGCCTCACGGCCGAGGTGAGCGCGAGCGACCTGGCGGGCATCGCCACCGCCGCGGCCGATGCGCAGGTCATCCTCACCTCCACCGAGCTCGCCGATGCCGTGCGGCAGGCGGTGGG
>JAPSJU010000193.1 GCA_031178025.1 Agromyces sp.
TCCCGGCCGACCCGATGGCCGCGTTCGCGGCATCCGGCTACCTGCAGCGGATCGCGACCGAGCGCGTCGGCGGCGTGCAGGCCGGCTGGGGCGCCTGAGGTGACCGTCGGAACGTCGCGAATGCCGGATCGCTCCCGGCATGTGCGACTTCTCGATGAAGGGGTGAGCGGATGTCGCAGCTGAGCGGACCGTACGACGCCGCAGACGGGCTCGTCCGGGCGTACCCGGCCGCTCCGGTGGCGGATGCCCCGGGCGGCGCGAACGGCGCCGGGCTGGTGTGGGCGCACGGCGGCGGCTTCACCGCAGGCGATCTCGACATGCCCGAGGCCGACTGGGTCGCTCGCTCGCTCGCCGCTCGCGGCGTGGCCGTCGTCTCGGTCGACTACCGCCTCGCGAGCGCTGAGCACGGCAACCACTACCCCGCCGCATCCGACGACGTGCTCGCCGCCTGGAGCTGGACGCTCGAGCACGCCGGCGAGCTCGGCATCGACCCCGCCCGCCTCGCGATCGGCGGGGCGAGCGCCGGAGCGAACCTCGTCACGGGCGCCGTCCTGCGCCTCCTGGGGCACGAGCCGTCGGTGGTGGGAGTGCCGCTGCCGGCCGGCGTCTTCCTCGCCTACCCCACCCTGCTCGCCGTGCAACCGGCACCGGATGCCGCCCTGCGCGGGCTCCTCGACGCGAACCCCGTCGCCGACCGCTTCCCCCGGGAGCGCGTCCGCACCATGTACGAGACCTACCTCGGCGGCCCCGTCGACGGCGCGCCGCTCGCGGCCGTCCCGGGCGGCGCCGCGGCATCCGACCTGGTGGGCTTCCCGCCGGTGCTCATGATCAACGACGAGGCCGACGAACTCCGCGTCTCGGGTGAGGTGTTCGCCGCGACGCTCCGCGAAGCCGGCGTCCCCATCGAGCTCGTCGTCGAGCCGGGCACCGAGCACGGCCACCTGAACCGGCCGCACGAGCCCGCGGCAACCGACTCGATCGAGCGCGTCGTGCGCTGGATCGGCACCCTGACCACCCTCCGCACCACCGAAGGAATGCCCTCATGACGAACCAGGCAGCTGCCGACCTCATCGCGCGGTCCAATCGCCTCGGCGCCGACCCGAAGAACACGAACTACGCCGGTGGCAACACCTCGGCGAAGGGCACCGAGACCGACCCGGTCACGGGCGAGCCCGTCGAGCTGATGTGGGTGAAGGGCTCGGGCGGCGACCTCGGCACGCTCACCGAGCAGGGCCTCGCGGTGCTGCGCCTCGACCGGCTGCGCGCGCTCGTCGACGTCTACCCGGGTGTCGACCGCGAGGACGAGATGGTCGCGGCATTCGACTACACGCTGCACGGCAAGGGCGGCGCGGCGCCGTCGATCGACACCGCGATGCACGGGCTCGTCGACGCGGCGCACGTCGACCACCTGCACCCCGACTCCGGCATCGCCATCGCGACCGCCGTCGACGGTGAGGCGCTGACCGCGACGATCTTCGGCGACAAGGTCGTGTGGGTGCCGTGGCGCCGTCCCGGCTTCCAGCTCGGCCTCGACATCGCCGACATCAAGGCGAAGAACCCCCAGGCGATCGGGTGCATCCTCGGCGGCCACGGCATCACGGCGTGGGGCGACACGTCCGAGGAGTCCGAGCGCAACTCGCTCTGGATCATCGACACTGCGGCGGCGTACATCGCCGAGCACGGCAAGGCCGACCCGTTCGGCGCGGTGCTCGAGGGCTACGAGCCGCTCGAGGCATCCGAGCGCCGTGCGAAGGCCGCGGCGCTGGCCGCGACGATCCGCGGCCTGGCGAGCCACGACCGGCCGATGGTCGGCCACTTCACGGACGCGCCCGAGGTGCTCGACTTCCTCGCCCGCGCCGAGCACCCGCGACTCGCCGCGCTCGGCACGAGCTGCCCCGACCACTTCCTGCGCACGAAGGTCAAGCCGATGGTGCTCGACCTGCCGGCGTCGGCGGGCATCGACGAGAGCGTCGCCCGACTGAAGGAACTGCACGAGGCGTACCGCAGCGACTACCAGGCGTACTACGACGCGCACGCCACTCCCGAGAGCCCCGCGATCCGCGGCGCCGACCCGCTCATCGTGCTCGTGCCGGGCGTCGGCATGTTCTCGTACGGCGCCAACAAGCAGACCGCGCGCGTCGCGGGCGAGTTCTACGTCAACGCGATCAACGTGATGCGCGGCGCCGAGGCGATCTCGAGCTACTCCCCCATCAGCGATGCCGAGAAGTTCCGCATCGAGTACTGGGCGCTCGAGGAGGCGAAGCTCCAGCGCATGCCGAAGCCGAAGCCGCACGCGAGCCGCGTCGCACTCGTGACCGGCGCGGCATCCGGCATCGGCAAGGCCATCGCCACCCGGCTCGCGGCGGAGGGTGCGTGCGTGGTCATCGCCGACCTCGACCTCGAGAAGGCGCGGGCCGCCGCCGCTGAGATCGGCAACTCCGATGTCGCGATCGGCGTGCAGGCGAACGTGACGGATGCCGCCGCGGTGCAGCAGGCGATCGACGACGCCGTGCTCGCCTTCGGCGGACTCGACCTCGTCGTGAACAACGCGGGCCTCTCCCTCTCGAAGCCGCTCCTCGAGACGACCGAGGCGGACTGGGACCTCCAGCACGATGTCATGGCCAAGGGCTCGTTCCTCGTCTCGAAGGCGGCGGCGAAGGTGCTCATCGAGCAGGACCTCGGCGGCGACATCATCTACATCTCCTCGAAGAACTCGGTGTTCGCGGGGCCGAACAACATCGCGTACTCGGCGACGAAGGCCGACCAGGCGCACCAGGTGCGACTGCTCGCCGTCGAGCTCGGCGAGTACGGCATCAAGGTCAACGGGATCAACCCCGACGGGGTCGTGCGCGGCTCGGGCATCTTCGCGAGCGGCTGGGGCGCGAACCGCGCCAAGACGTACGGCATCCCCGAGGAGGACCTCGGCAAGTTCTACGCCCAGCGCACGATCCTGAAGCGCGAGGTGCTTCCCGAGCATGTCGCGAACGCGGTCGTCGTGCTCACGGGCCCCGAGCTCAGCCACACCACGGGTCTGCACATCCCCGTGGACGCAGGCGTCGCCGCGGCATTCCTGCGATGAGCGCGGGCACCGTCGCGGCCGTCGACCTGGGCGCGACGAGCGGCCGCGTCATCCTCGGCCATGTCGACGGGAGCGCGGGAACCCTCGCGCTCGACCAGGTGGCGCGGTTCCCCAACGGCCCGGTGCGCCTCGCATCGGGCCTGCACTGGGACTTCACCGGCCTCTATCGCGACCTCACCGGCGGTCTCGCCGAGGCGTTCCGGCGAGACCCCGCGGCGGCGTCGATCGGCGTCGATTCGTGGGCGGTGGACTACGGGCTGCTGCGCGCGGGCCGCGCGCTCGGCGAGCCGTTCCACTATCGCGACGAGCGCACGGCCGAGGGTGTCGAGACGGTGCACGCCATCGCCCCGTTCGAGGAGCTCTACCGACGCAACGGCCTGCAGTTCCTGCCGTTCAACACGCTCTACCAGCTCGCCGCGGAGCAGGCCGCACCGACCGGATGCCTCGACCTCGCCGACACCCTGCTGCTCGTGCCCGACCTCGTCGCGTTCCAGCTCGCGGGCGCGCGCGTCGCCGAGCGGACGAACGCGTCGACGACCGGGCTGGTGGGCGTGCGGTCGGGCGAGTGGGACGACGAGCTCATCGAGCGGCTCGGCTACCCGGCATCCGTCTTCGCGCCGCTCGTGTCGCCGGGTGACGCACTCGGCGGCCTCCGCCCGGGCGTCGCCGCCGAGCTCGGCGCCCCCGCGGGGATCGAGGTCGTGGCGGTCGGGTCCCACGACACCGCCTCCGCCGTCGTGGCCGTGCCGATGCGCGCGGAGTCGAGCGCGTACATCTCATGCGGCACGTGGGGCCTCGTCGGCGTCGAGCTCGAGCGCCCGGTGCTCAGCGACGCGGCGCGGGAGGCGAACTTCACGAACGAGGGCGGCGTCGACGGACGCGTGCGGTTCCTGCACAACGTGATGGGCCTCTGGCTGCTCTCCGAGTCGGTGCGGTGGTGGGAGCGCGAGTCGGGACAGGCCATCGACCTGCCGACGCTCCTCGCCGACGCGGGCGAGGTCACCGCGGACGTGCCGGTGTTCGACGCCGACGACCCGCGATTCCTCGCGCCGGGCGACCTGCCCGGCCGCATCGCGGAGTGGTGCCGCGAACACGGGGTGCCCGTGCCGCGCAGTCGCGCCGAGTTCGCCCGCTCGATCGTCGAGAGCCTCGCCGAGGCGTTCGCTCGCGCGGTGCGGGATGCCTCGATCCTGTCGGGCGTCGACGTCGCCACGATCCACATCGTCGGGGGCGGCGCGCTCAACGACCTGCTCTGCCGGCGCACGGCCGACCGTTCGGGGCTTCCGGTGCTCGCGGGACCGGTCGAGGCGACCGCGATCGGCAACGTGCTCGTGCAGGCCCGCGCCCAGGGGTTCGTGCGCGGCGACCTCGAGTCGCTCCGCGCGATCGTCGCCCGGGCGTTCCCGCCGCGCCGCTACGA
>JAPSJU010000194.1 GCA_031178025.1 Agromyces sp.
CGCGCCCGGTCGACGGATCGGCGCGCCCGGTCGACGGACCGGCCCGACCGGTCAGTCGACCTTCACGATGTCGGGCGCCTCGAGGCGCACGCGGTCGGCGGACTCGTCGTCGGGTTGCTCCTGCGACGCCCGCTCGGCGGCGACGCGCTGGAGGTAGCGCTCCACCTCGAGCTGCTCGCGCGCCGTCTCCCATCCGAGCACGCCGGCCATGAGTCGCGCCGCGACCGGCGCGGCGGAGACCCCGCGGTCCCATGCCTCGATCGAGATGCGCGTGCGACGGGCGAGCACGTCGTCGAGGTGCAGCGCCCCCTCATGGGATGCCGCGTACACGACCTCGGCGGCGAGGTAGTCGTCGGCCCCTGGCAGGGGCTCTCCGAGCGAAGGGTCCGCGCGGATGATGTCGAGCAGCTCGTCGGTCATCGTGCCGTACCGGTTCAGGAGGTGCTCGATGCGCACCTTGTGCACGCCGAACGCCTTCGCGATCTTGCCGCGCTTGTTCCACGCCGCCTGGTAGCCCTCGGCGCCGAGCAGGGGAATGTCCTGGGTCGTCGACGGCGGAACCCGCCCGTCGAGCGCGTCGGCGGCGGCATCGATCGCATCCTTGGCCATCACGCGGTACGTCGTCCACTTGCCGCCCGCCACGACGACGAGCCCCGGCACCGTGTGGGCGACGATGTGCTCGCGCGACAGCTTCGACGTCTGGTCGTTCTCGCCGGCGAGGAGGGGGCGGAGGCCGGCGTAGACCCCCTCGACGTCCTCGCGCGTGAGCGGCACGGCGAGCACCGCGTTCACGTGCTCGAGGAGGTAGTCGATATCGGCCGCCGTCGCGGCCGGGTGCGCCTTGTCGAGGTTCCAGTCGGTGTCGGTCGTGCCGATGAGCCAGTGCCTGCCCCACGGGATCACGAAGAGCACGCTCTTCTCGGTGCGGAAGATCATGCCCATCGCGGACTGGATGCGGTCGCGCGGCACCACCAGGTGGATGCCCTTCGACGCGCGCACCTTGAACGTTCCCCGCTCGCCCACCATGCGCTGCGTGTCGTCGGTCCACACGCCGGTCGCGTTCACGACCTGCTTCGCGCGCACCTCGAAGCGCTCGTCGGTCTCGAGGTCGTGCGCCTTGACGCCGACGACGCGTTCGCCGACCTTGACGAAGCCCTCGACCTTCACGCGACTCGCCACGTGCGCACCGTAGAACGACGCCGTGCGGGCGAGGCTCGCCACGTAGCGGGCGTCGTCGACCTGCGCGTCGTAGTACGTGAGGCCGCCCACCATCGCGTCCTTCGAGAGCGAGGGGATCGCCCGCATCACCTGCCGCTTCGAGAGGTGCCGGTGGTGCGGGACCCCGGGCGGGCGACCACCCGAATAGCTGAAGATGTCGTACAGCAGCATGCCCGCGCCCACGTAGCACCGCTCGATGACGCGGGTCTTCAGGGGGTAGAGGAACCGCACCGGCTTCACGAGATGCGGCGCGAGGCGCTGCAGCAGCAGGCCACGTTCGATGAGCGCCTCGCGCACGAGCCGGAAGTCGAGCTGCTCGAGATAGCGGATGCCGCCGTGCACGAGCTTCGACGAACGGCTCGACGTGCCCGACGCCCAGTCGCGCGCCTCGAGCAGACCCGTCGACAGGCCACGGGTGACCGCGTCGAGCGCTGCACCGGTGCCGACGATCCCGCCGCCCACGACGAGGATGTCGAGCTCCTTGTCCTTCAGCCGCGCGATCGCGGCCGCTCGTTCCTCCGGCCCGAGCTTGGTCGAGCGCGTCACCGACTTCGGTGTCGACTGCTGAGTCGCCATGTCGCTCCCGTCCCCGCGGCCGCACGGCGGGCCGCGTGATCCGATTCCACGCTACCCGAACCTCCTCACCTTGAGGGGAGGTTGCGAACCGACTAGACCTCGCGGTACGGCGCGACGACGACTTCGACCCGCTGGAACTCCTTGAGGTCCGAGTATCCGGTCGTGGCCATCGAACGGCGCAGCGCGCCGACGAGGTTGCCCATGCCGTCGGCACCCGGCGCCGGGCCGTACAGCACCTCCTCGAGGGAGGCCACCTGGCCGACGTGCACCCGCTGACCGCGAGGGAGCTTGGCGTGGTGCGCCTCGGCGCCCCAGTGGTAGCCGCCGCCGGGAGCATCCGTCGCACGTGCGAGCGCTGCACCGAGCATGACCGCGTCGGCTCCGCACGCGATGGCCTTCACGATGTCGCCCGAGCGGCCGACGCCGCCGTCGGCGATGACGTGCACGTAGCGGCCGCCGGACTCGTCGAGGTAGTCGCGTCGGGCGCCCGCGACATCCGCCACCGCCGTCGCCATGGGTGCGTGGATGCCGAGCGTCGCGCGCGTCGTCGACGCCGCCCCTCCGCCGAAGCCGACGAGCACCCCCGCCGCACCCGTGCGCATGAGGTGCAGCGCCGCCGTGTACGTCGCAGCACCGCCGACGATGACCGGCACGTCGAGTTCGTAGATGAACTTCTTCAGGTTGAGCGGCGCCTGGTTCTTCGAGACGTGCTCGGCCGAGACGGTGGTGCCGCGGATGACGAAGAGGTCGACGCCCGCGGCGACGACCGTCTCGTACAGCTCCTGGGTGCGCTGCGGCGAGAGGGCACCGGCGACGGTGACCCCCGCGGCGCGGATCTCGGCGAGCCGAGCGGTGACGAGCTCCGGCTTGATGGGCTCGGAGTACAGCTGCTGCATGCGCCCGGTCGCGTCGTCGGGCGCGAGGTTGCGGATCTCCGCGAGCACGGGTTCGGGGTCCTCGTACCTCGTCCACAGGCCCTCGAGGTCGAGCACGCCCACGCCGCCGAGCTGGCCCATCATGATCGCCGTTCGCGGCGAGACGACCGAATCCATCGGCGCCGCGAGGAACGGGATGTCGAACTGGTACGCGTCGATCGACCAGCTGATCGAGACGTCCTCGGGGTCGCGGGTACGCCGGCTCGGCACGATCGCGATGTCGTCGAACGCGTACACGCGACGGCCCCGCTTGGAGCGGCCGATCTCGATCTCCTGGGTCACCCTGACACCCTACCGAAGCGTGTCCCGCTCCGCCGCGCCACCGGCCGCTCCCCCACGCGCGCCACGATCACCGGACGCGCGCGACGCGACCCTCGTCCCACACGGGCGCATCCGACTCGACGACCTGCCCGTCGGCCTGGAACACCAGGAACCGGTCGAAGCTCCGGGTGAACCAGCGGTCGTGCGTGACGGCGATCACCGTGCCGTCGAAGCGGGTGAGCGCATCCTCGAGCGCCTCGGCCGACACGAGGTCGAGGTTGTCGGTCGGTTCGTCGAGCAGCAGGAGCGTCGCCCCCGACAACTCGAGCAGGAGGATCTGCAGTCGCGCCTGCTGCCCGCCCGAGAGCGACGCGAAGCGCTGCTGTGCTGCTGCCGCCAGCCCGTACCGGTCGAGTGCCGAACTCGCCGCCTCCCGTGCCATGCCGTCGCGATTGGCATCGCCGCGGTGCAGGATGTCGAGGAGCGTCCGTCCGCCGAACTCGGGGTGCTCGTGGCTCTGCGCGAACCAGCCGGGAACGACGCGGGCGCCGAGCACGGCGCGACCCTCGTGGGGGACGCGCGCGAGGGACTCGCCGACGGTCGTCACGTGACCGAGCAGCCGGTCCGGCTCGGTGCCGCCGCCCGCGAGCAGCCGGAGGAAGTGCGATTTCCCGGACCCGTTCGAGCCGAGCACGGCGACGCGATCGCCGTACCAGACGTCGAGGTCGAACGGACGCATGAGGCCCGTCAGCTCGAGTCGCTCGCAGACGACCGCTCGCTTGCCGGTACGCGAGCCCCGCAGCCGCATCGAGACGGCCTGCGCCGGCGGTCGCTCCTCGGGCGGGCCGGCCTCCTCGAACTTGCGAAGCCTCGTCACGGCGGCCTGGTAGCGCGAGGCCATCCCGTCGTTGTACGTCGCCTTCACCTTCAACGTCGCGACGAGCGTCTTCAGCGCCGCGTGCTGCTCGTCCCACCGCCGCCGCAGCTCGTCGAGGCGCGCGAAGCGCTCCTCGCGGGCGGCGTGGTAGTTCTCGAAGCTCCCGCCGTGCACCCAGGCCGTGTTGCCGGCCGCGCCGAGCTCGAGGGTCACGATGCGGTCGGCGGCGCTGGCGAGCAGCTCGCGGTCGTGCGAGACGAGCAGCACCGTCTTGGCCGTCGCCCGGAGCTGCGACTCCAGCCAGCGCTTGCCCGGCACGTCGAGCGAGTTGTCGGGTTCGTCGAGCAGCAGCACCTGCTCCGGCCCGCGCAACAGGGCCTCGAGAGCGAGTCGCTTCTGCTCGCCCCCGGAGAGCGTGGCGAGCTCGCGCCACTTCGCGCGCTCGAACGGGATCCCGAGTGCGGCCGTCGTGCAGTGGTCCCAGACGACCTCCTGCTCGTAACCGCCCGCTTCGGCGTACTCGGCGAGCGCGGTCGCGTACCGCATCTGGGCGGCGGTGTCGTCGCGTTCGATGAGGGCGTCCTCGGATGCCTC
>JAPSJU010000195.1 GCA_031178025.1 Agromyces sp.
CACGACCACGACCACGAACACGGTCACGGGCGCCGGCGCGCCGCGCAGCCGCAGCGCGCGGCATGGCTTCGCGGCGCCACGGCCGCCCTGATCGTCGTGGGCGCGGCGATCGCCCTGCTCGTGCTGCCGCCGTCGACCCTGACGTCGAGCACCGCGACGCAGCGCAGCATCAACAGCTCGGGCGCCACGCTCGGCGGCGACGCGCCGACGCTCGTCGGGGGCGACACCTCGCAGTTCAGCGTCAAGGACTGGGCGCTGCTGCTGCGGCAGAACCCCGACGCCGAGTACTTCGCCGACCAGCAGGTGAACGTGACGGGCTTCGTCACCCCGTCGCCGGATGACCCCGAGAACGTCTTCTACGTGGCCCGCTTCGTCGTGACCTGCTGCGCCGTCGACGCGCAGCCGGTCGGCGTGCCCGTGTACCTGCCCGACTGGGAGGCGAGCTTCTCGGCCGACCAGTGGGTCGAGGCGTCCGGTGCGTTCGCCGCGAACGACGGGTCGCCGAGTGCCGAGCCGCTGCTGCTCACGCCTGACGATGTCTCGGTCACCGAGCAGCCGGAGCAGCCGTATGTCTTCTGAGGCGCACGGGTTCCGGCGCCGCCTCGCGGGCTCCATCGTCGCGCTCGCGGTGCTCGCCGGCGGGTTCGCGTTCGCGGGTGCCGTGCAGGGACCCCGGCTCGAGGCCGGCGAGATCGACGCGACGCGGGCGACCGCCCTCGCGGGGCAGCGGCTGACGCTCACGGTCAACCAGCCGGTCGCCGGATTCGACGCGAGCGAGGTCGAGGTGGAGCCTGCGGCATCCGTCACGGCCGCGGCCGACGACCGCAGCATCGTGATCACCTTCGACGAGCCGCTCGACTACGACGCGGAGTACGTCGTGCGGGTGCCGGGGGTCGTCGGGACGTACCAGGGCACCGCCTCGACGCTCGAGTACCGCTTCGCGACACCGGATGAGGCGGTGTACAGCGTGGTGCGCCGCAGCATGACGGGCGAAGCCGACGCCGTGCAGCGCACTTCCTTCGCCCGGCCCGAGCCGGAGGTCGTGTTCACCGCGCCCCGCATCCAAGAGTTCGCCCGCGCCGGCGACGTGCTCGCGGTCGTGACGATCGACGAACACGAGCACAACGCGCTGCATCTCTCGCAGGGCGACCAGGCGGAGCCGCTCGAGCTCGCGATCGCGCCCGAGCTGACGATCCGCGACCTCGCCGCATCGACCACGAACCCGATCATCGGCTTCGTGGTCGACACTCCCGCCTTCGACGGCGTGAAGCAGTTCGAGTCGGCGCTCATGACCCTCGACGTCTCCGGTGCCGGCACGGCCGCTCCGCAACCCGTGCTCGGTCTCGACGGCGCGCCCATGCGCGTCATCGACTGGCTCTTCGTGCCGGGGACGACGTCGATCGTCGTGCAGGACTTCGAGCAGTCGCTCTTCCTCGTCGACGTGCTCGGGGCGCAGCCGCCGACGCCGCTCGGCGTGCACGCCGAGATGCGCGGCTTCGTGCCCGGCACCACCGACCTCGTCGTCGCCGACCCCGACCGCGGCGCCGTGATCGACCTTGCCGACGGAACGACCACGACGCTCGAGTTGCGCTCCGCCGAGCTGGCCGAGAACGTCTACCCGGGCAAGATCTCGATGCTCGACGGCAGCTCGCGGTACCTCATCTCGCTCGTCGCGGGGAGCGTGGACGACGGGCGGAACGTGCGCAGCTCGATCCTCGCCGAAGTCGACGGGGAGGGGCGGCTCGCCGAGGTCTTCGCTCCGGCCGCCGAGTCGAGCCTCATCCGCGACTACTGCGTGTCGCCGAACGGCCGGTACGCCGCCGTCGCCACCTCGCCCGAGGACAGCCGACCCGACGGGTACTCGAATCGTCCGGGATACGCGGGAACGATGACGTCGGTCGTCGAGATCGCCTCGGGGCGCACGGTGCTCAGCGTGCCGGGCGGGTTCTCCGACTGGTGCTGACCGCCGGGTGGCGTTCGGCGTGCGCGGCGCCGGCGTCAGTCCTCGCGACGCGGCCCGCTCGTCGACCCGGCACCCATGAGGGCCGGTTCTCCGACGGCGTCCATGCCGTGGCGAGCATGTGCCTGACCCGGCGCGCCTGAAGCGGCGTCCGTCGGCGTTCCCGGCGCCGTGACGTCGACGAGCGCCGTGACGTCGACGAGCACCGCGCCCGCACGTCGCACCATGCGTGCGGCGAGCACCATGAGCACGCCGACCACGGTGCCCGCGGTGTTCATGACGAGGTCGCGCGGGTCGGAGATGCGGTCGGGCTGGAGCAGCTGCAGGAGCTCGATCGCCGCCGTCAGGCCGAGGCCGGCGAGCAGGGCGAGGGGCCACCTGCGGCGCGGGATCGAGAGGGCGGCGAGCACGCCGACCGGGACGAAGATGGCCACGTTCAAGGCCATCTCGGCGAGGTATCCGGTCGTCCACGTCGCGCTCGACGCCCAGGCTTCGAGGTTCAGGATGCCGCCGTCCACCTGGTTGCCGCGGGTCCGCCCCGGTGCCGGCCCGACGGTCACCCACAGCACGGCGGCGGCATAGGCGAGCGCGGCGAATCGCAGGGGGCGGCGGTTCATCCCCCGATTGTCCGTCGGAAACCTCCGCACTCGCTGGCATTCTCGGCGTGTTCCCGGCTTCGCCACAGCGAGCCGCCCGCGAGATCCGTCACGGGAGGTCACGATCCGGTCACACATCCCTTCTGCAGCCGGGTGCGACCCGATAAGGTATGGAGTCAACGATTCCTCCATCCAGCGGGCGCTCGCCCGTGCCTCCACCTGATTGCCCGGAGGCGGACCGATCCGCGTGGCATGACCTGATACGAGACGGCGGATGCCTGAGCGCAACCCCGCCCCTCGCCCCCTCGTTCCGGCGACACCGAGTCGCCGGAGCCGCGATCGACCGTCGATCGCATCGGGCTCGCATCAGCGGCGCCCATAGGAAAAAGAAGGACAGCAGTATGGCAACCGGAACCGTCAAGTGGTTCAACGCCGAAAAGGGCTTCGGCTTCATCGCTCCTGACGACGGCAGCGCCGACGTCTTCGCGCACTTCAGCGCCATCACGGGCAGCGGCTACCGCTCGCTCGAAGAGGGCCAGAAGGTCGAATTCGAGGTCGCGCAGGGTCCCAAGGGCCTGCAGGCCGAGAACATCCGCGGCCTCTAGGGAGACCGCACCACGTCGAGCGCCGTCGCGGCCTGGCTGCGGCGGCGTTCGTCGTCCCGCGCTCAGCTCGGGCGCAGGGATGCGTCCTCGGCCGGGTTCGACACCTCGTCGCGCCAGGAGTGGCGCGGCTCGTACCCGAGCACCCGTCGCGCCTTCTCGATGGAGAGGAGCGTGTCGTTCGTGCCGAGGTCGCCGCGCACGGGAACATCCGGGAACACCTCGGCGACGAGCTCGGCGTTCGGGCGGGTCATCACCGTGTCGGCCGCCGCGATGATGAACCGGTCGAAGCCGGGTCGCGCGTTGGCGAGCGCCCGGCTCACCGCCTGGGCGCCGTCGCGTGCGTCGATGTAGCCCCAGAGGTTCCACTTGCGCAGCGTCGCGTCGCCGTCGAACGCGGGGAATGCCGCGTAGTCGTTCGGATCCATGACGTTGGAGAACCGCAGTGCGGTGATCGAGAGTTCGGGATTCCACCGCACGAGCTCGATCGCCAGCTGCTCCTCGAGGTGCTTGACGAGCGAGTACGTGCTCTCGGGTCGGGCGGGATACTCCTCGTCGACCGGGATGTAGGGCGGAGGCACGTCGAAGGGCAGCCCGAGCACCGTCTCGCTGGAGGCGGTGACGATGCGGGTGACGCCGAGGCGCTTCGCGGCCTGCAGCACGTTGAACGTCGAGAGCATGTTGTTGTGGAACGTGGCGACGTCGCTCATGAGCCCGGGGGCCGGACTCGCCGCGAGGTGCACGACCGCGTCGACGCCCGAGTGACGGTCGTCGACGCCTGCGATCGCGTCGATCACCTGGCCGAAATCGGTGAGGTCCACCTGGGTGAACGAGCCCCGTTCGCCGAAGCGATCGAGGTTCACGACCTCGTTCCCCTCCTCGCGGAGCGTGCGGACGACGGTACGGCCGAGCTTGCCCGAGCCTCCGGTGACGGCGATGCGCATGCACTCAGTGTGCCACTGTTCGCGCAACCCCTTTCCGGCGCCGCCCGCGCGTACGTACCCTCGCGGGCATGGCAGAGGATCCCGAGCGCCCGGGCGCCGAGCAGTGGGTGCCGGCCGACGGCGACGTCGCGGAATTGCGCCGGGCCGCCGAGGAGTGCCGCGGCTGCGAGCTGTGGCGGGATGCCACGCAACTCGTGTTCTCGAAGGGCGGGTCCGACGCGCCGCTCATGCTCGTCGGCGAGCAGCCGGGCGATCAGGAGGACCTCGCGGGCGAGCCGTTCGTCGGCCCCGCCGGACGCCTGCTCGCCGATGCCGTGGACGCGGCGGGCATCGACCGGGACGACGTGTAC
>JAPSJU010000196.1 GCA_031178025.1 Agromyces sp.
CGGAGCGAGATCCGCGCCGCCGAACGCAACAGCGTCTCCGTGCGCCGGGTGGAGCTCACGGCTGAGCATCGCAGGCGGATGCTCGCGCTCGTCGAGACGACCGCCGCGCGATCGGGCGCCTACTTCCGGTCGGCCGCCTACCTCGAACGCGTGTGGTCGACCTTCACCGCGGATGACCGGGGCCGCCTCTACTTCGCGATGCACGAGGGCCGCATCGTCGCCGGGGCCTTCATCGCCACCTACGGCACCACCGCCTGGTTCAAGGACGGCGGATCGACGAGGGACCAGCCGCAGCTGATGGCGTCGCGACTGCTGCAGTGGCGCATCATCCAGGAGCTCGCCGCCGACGGTTTCCGCCGATACGAGCTCGGCCACGTACCGCCGCCCGATCAGCCCGACGCGCCCGGCCAGGGGGTGCTGACGTTCAAGAGCGCCTTCGCGCCCGACGTGCTCGAGTACATGCCGGCGTACCACCTCGCCCACGAGCCGTGCGCCGAGGACTGGCGGCGCGGCGAGAGCGCGTTCCTCGAGGGGTACCTGGCGCGCACGGGGGAGTACTGGTACTGAGCGCGCTACAGTGATCGCTGGCAGCACGATGCCGCGACCACGACTGGAGCACTCACGATGACGACCGGCTCTGCCGACTACCGCGACTCGGGACTCGCGTTCCCCGACGGCTTCCTCTTCGGTTCGGCGACGGCGTCGTACCAGATCGAGGGCGCCGTGGACGAGGACGGGCGCGGCCCGTCCATCTGGGACACCTTCAGCCACACACCGGGCAAGGTGTGGAACGGCGATACCGGCGACCGCGCGTGCGATCACTACCACCGGCTCGAGGCCGACCTCGACCTGATGGCCGAACTCGGCCTCGAGGCGTACCGCTTCTCCATCGCGTGGCCCCGCATCCAGCCGACGGGGCGCGGCCCGGCGAACGAGGCCGGCCTCGCGTTCTACGAGCGCCTCGTCGACGGGCTCATCGCCCGCGGCATCCGCCCGATCGCGACGCTCTACCACTGGGACCTCCCCCAGGCGCTCGAGGACGAGGGCGGCTGGGTCAACCGGGCGACCGCCGAGGCCTTCGCGGACTACGCCCGCATCGTGGGGGAGCGCCTCGGCGACCGGGTCACGGTGTGGACCACGCTGAACGAGCCCTGGTGCAGCGCGTACCTCGGCTACGGCTCGGGCGCACACGCACCGGGCCTCCTGGACGGCGCCAAGGCGCTCGCCGCCGTGCACCACCTGAACCTCGCACACGGACTGGCCATCGCGGCGCTGCGGGAGGTCGTGACCAACGACCCCGGGTACTCCATCACCCTCAACCTCCACGTCATCCGCCCGTCGGGGCCGACGGGCGCCGAAGCAGCGCGCCGTATCGACGGACTCGCGAACCGGGTGTTCCTCGGCCCGCTCCTCGACGGCGAGTACCCGGCCGATGTCATCGCCGACACCCGGGAGGTCACGGACTGGTCGTTCGTGCAGCCCGGGGACACCGAGCTCATCCGCCAGCCGATCGACCTGCTCGGCGTGAACTACTACTCGACGGTCACCGTGCGGATGTGGGACGGCCGATCGCCCCGGGTGAACGCCGACGGCCACAAGGACATGGGCGGCACCGCCTGGCCGGGTTCCGAGGAGGTCGAATTCCTCGTCCAGCCGGGGCCGTACACCGAGATGGGCTGGAACATCGACCCCTCCGGCCTCGAGGACCTGCTCGTCTCGCTGCACGAGACGTACCCCTCGCTGCCGCTCATGATCACCGAGAACGGCGCCGCCTTCCCCGACGTCGTGACCGAGGAGGCCGGCGGTCCGGCGGTGCACGACCTCGACCGCATCGACTACCTCCGGCGGCATTTCACGGCAGCGCACCGGGCGATGGCACGCGGAGTGGACCTGCGCGGCTACCAGGTGTGGTCGCTCATGGACAACTTCGAGTGGGGATACGGCTACTCGAAGCGCTTCGGCATCGTGCGCGTCGACTACGACACCTTCGAGCGCCTGCCGAAGGACAGCGCGAAGTGGTACGCGGAGTTCATCCGCACGCGTGCCATCCCCGAGGTTCCGGCCTAGGCGCCGGGCGCGCCGACGCCCGCGCGGAGCTCTCGCGCGAGGTGCGCGACCACGGCCGTGAGGTCGCCGCCCGCCGCCTCCGCGACCCTGAGCTGCCGCTGGTAGCTCGCACCGCCGTCGAGCGTCGCGCGCACGAGCTGCAGTTCGGCCGAGCACCCGAGCCGGTCGGCGATCGGCACGAGGGTCGTCAGGAGCTCGCGGAGGTCGTCGGAGACGAGTCGTTCCGTGCCGGCGATGTCGGTGATGACCTCGGCCGCCATGCCGTACCGCGCCGCCCGCCACTTGTTCTCCCGCACGTACCACGGCTGCAGCACCGTGAGCGTCTCACCCTCGTCGAGACGCTCGCTCATCCACTCCACGAGACACTGCACGAGGGCCCCGATCGCCGCGATCTCGGCCGCCGTGGAGACGCCGTCGCACACCCGCACCTCGACCGTGCCCCATTTCGGGGAGGGCCGGATGTCCCACCGCACCTCGCTGTGGTCCTCGATGACACCCGTGCGTACGAGATCGTCGACGTACCGCTCGTAGGCCGCCCAGTCGGGAAGCGGGTAGGGCAGGCCGGCCGTGGGCAACTGCTGGAACATGAGGGCGCGGTTGGAGGCGTATCCCGTCTCGACCCCGGCCCAGAACGGGCTCGACGCCGAGAGCGCCTGCAGGTGCGGGAGGTACGCGAGCAGGCCGTCGAGGATCGGCAGCGCCTTGTCGCGCTCCTCGATGCCGACGTGCACGTGGATGCCCCAGATCATCATGTTGCGTCCCCACCACCGCGTGCGCTCGATGAGCTTGTGATACCGGGGCTTGTCGGTCAGGTGCTGGTCGTACCACTGGCTGAAGGGATGCGACCCGCTGCAGATGAGCTCGTAGTCGCCGAGCTCGTCGATGACCCCGCGGACCTCGGCGAGCTGGCTCTCGAGGTCGGCGACGGCGTCGCCCACGCGTCCGTGCACGCCGCTCACGAGTTCGACCGTGTTCGTGAGGAGTTCGGAGGTGATCGTCGGATGCGTCCCGCCGTCGCTGCGGGCGTCGAGCAGCTCGAGCACGCGATCCGCGATCGAGGCGAGCTCTCCGGTGGCCCGGTCGACGATCGCGACCTCCCACTCGATGCCGACGGTCGATCGGGCCGATCTGGCGAATTCGATGTGCATGGCCAGGCCCTCCCGCCCCGTGACTGCGCCGGTGTCGGCCCATCATGGCACGCACGCCGGGCGATTATCCTTACGGCGCGAAATCTGCAAGAATGGTCAGTCGAGTTCTGTACCGCCCGACCCTCTATCCGGCGCGCAGAACCCCATTGAGCTTCCGCCGAGTGTGCACCCCACGCTCACGGCTGTCAGTTCGCCCACCTCATTACATTTTTCAGGAGAATTGTGGCTGTCAAGATCCGTCTCAAGCGCCTCGGCAAGATCCGTGCGCCGTACTACCGCATCGTCGTCGCCGACTCGCGCACCAAGCGCGACGGTCGCGTGATCGAGGAGATCGGCAAGTACCACCCCACCGAGAACCCGTCGTTCATCGAGGTCGACTCCGACCGCGCCCAGTACTGGCTCTCCGTCGGCGCGCAGCCGACCGAGCAGGTCGCGGCCATCCTCAAGCTCACGGGTGACTGGGGCAGGTTCAAGGGCGACGCCAAGGCCGTCTCGACCGTGAAGGTCGCCGAGCCGAAGGCCGCGTTCGTCGCCGACGACTCGAAGAAGCCGGTGCTCAAGCCCAAGGCCGAGAAGCCCGCGAAGGCCGAAGAGGCTCCCGCTGCTGCCGAGGCATCCGACGAGACCGCGACGGACGAGGCGTAGGCCTTGCTCCAGTCCGCGCTCGAACATCTCGTCAAGGGGATCGTCGATCACCCTGACGATGTGAGGGTCGTCTCCGCGTCGAGCGCACGCGGCGAGGTCCTCGAGGTTCACGTGAACCCCGAGGACCTCGGTCGCGTGATCGGCCGTGCCGGCCGCACCGCGAAGGCCCTCCGCACGCTCGTGACCGCACTCGCCGACGGTCGTCGCGTTCGCGTCGACGTCGTCGACACCGACGACTGACGTGGCCGACGCACCCCGAACGCAGCTCAGGGTCGGCCGCCTCACGAAGGCGCACGGCCTGAAGGGCGCCATCAAGCTCGAGCTCTACACCGACGACCCCGAGCGCCGGTTCGTCCCGGGCGCCGAGTTCTCGCTGCAGGTGCCCGACTCCTCACCGTGGTACGGCAAGCACCTGACGCTCCGTGAGCTGCGGTGGTACAACGGCCATCCCGTGGGCTTCTTCGAGGGCGTCGACGATCGCACGGCTGCGGAGGGCCTCGTGAAGGCGATCCTCTGGGTCGAGCACGTCGACCAGGAGGAACCCGAGCCCGACGCGTGGTACGACCATCAACTCGTCGGACTC
>JAPSJU010000197.1 GCA_031178025.1 Agromyces sp.
TCCGCCGCGTCTCGCGGGGCCGTCCCGACGGTCGTCGAGGCCGTCGATGCGATCGTCACCGTCGTCGACGCGCACGTCGACGAGCTCGGACGGCTCGACGCCATCGCCGGGGACGGCGATCACGGCATCGGCATGCAGCGCGGCGCCCATGCGGCGATCGACGCCGCACGCGAGGCTGCCGCGGCGGGCGCAGGTGCCGGCACGGTGCTCGAGCGGGCGGGCGACGCGTGGTCGTACCGCGCGGGCGGCACCTCGGGTGCGCTCTGGGGCGTCGCGCTCCGCGCCGTCGCCGACGCGCTCGGCGACGACGCCGCGCCCGACCGGCAGGCGGTCGCATCCGGCGTGCGCGCCGCGGCCGAGGGCGTGGTCGCCTACGGCAAGGCGGAACTCGGCGACAAGACCCTCGTGGACGCGATGCTGCCCTTCGCGGACACCCTCGACCGCGAGGTGCACGGCGGTGCCCGGCTGGCCGAGGCCTGGGCCGCGGCGGCGACCGTCGCCGCGGACGCCGCGGCGTCGACCGCCGACCTGCTCCCTCGCAGGGGGCGCGCGCGACCGCACGCCGAGAAGAGCCTCGGCACGCCCGACCCGGGCGCGCATTCGTTCGCCCTCATCGTCGAGGCGATCGGGAAGGTGCTCGTCGGTTCGGCCGGCGAGGGGAAGGAACGCGAACATGCCTGAACCGCTCCGCATCGTCGTCGGCAGTGACGACGCCGGGTTCGACTACAAGGAGATCCTGAAGCGCGACCTCGAACAGCACGAGGGCGTGGCATCCGTCGTCGACGTCGGCGTGGATGCCGAGGGCCACACCTCGTATCCCAGGGTCGCCGTGGCCGCCGCGGAGTCGGTCGCCCGCGGCGAGGCCGACCGGGCGCTGCTCATCTGCGGCACCGGCCTGGGCGTGGCGATCGCCGCGAACAAGGTGCCCGGCATCCGCGCCGCGACCGCCCACGACAGCTTCTCCGTCGAGCGCAGCGTGCTCTCGAACGACGCCCAGGTGCTCACCATGGGGCAGCGCGTGGTCGGCATCGAGCTCGCCCGCCGCCTCGTGCGCGAGTGGATCACGTACCGCTTCGACCCCGCCTCGGCGTCCGCTGAGAAGGTCGCGGTCATCGACCGGTACGAGACGACCGGATCCTGCTGATGCACGCGCCCGTGTCCGTCGGCGTGAGCTTGAAGATGTACTTCGGGCACGCCGAGGCCCGCCGGTGGTTCGAGCGGGTCGCCGCACGTGCGGCGCGGCATCCGGCGGTCGAATCGGGCGCGGTCGAGTGCTTCGTGGTTCCCACGTACCTCCAGGTGCTGCCGGCGCTGGAGGCGTTCGCTCGCACGCGCATCCTGGTCGGGGCGCAGGACGTCGGCACCGAGGACCGGGGCGCCTACACGGGCGAGGTGTCCGCCGCGGAGCTCGCCGAGGTCGGCGTGCGGCTCGCCGAGGTCGGACACGCGGAGCGGCGCCGCCTGTTCGCCGAGACCGAGCCGGTCGTCGCCGCGAAGACGGCCGCGGCCCTGCGGAACGGCATCACCCCGGTGCTCTGCCTCGGTGAGACGGAACGCACCGACGCGACGGATGCCGCAGGCGAGGTCGTGCGCCAATTGCACGCCGCGCTGGCCGGCGCGTCCGGCGGACGCGTGATCGTGGCGTACGAGCCGGTGTGGGCCATCGGCGCAGCCGAGCCGGCTCCGGTGCCGCACATCGCGGTGGTGGCGCGCGCACTCCGCCGCGCCGTCGACGCGCTGGACGGGCGCGAGGGCAGCTCGGTCGTCTACGGCGGCTCGGCCGGACCGGGCCTGCTCACGTCGCTGGACGGCGCCGTCGACGGCGTCTTCCTCGGTCGCTTCGCACACGACCCCGACGCCTTGGCGTCGGTGCTCGACGAGGCCGCAGCGCTCGCCGCCGCCCGCGAGGCGGTGCGCGCGTGATCGGACTCGGCACCTACGCCTTCTTCTGGCAGCACTCGGACCGGGTCGCCGAACCCCTGGGCCTCATCGGGGCCTTCGAGCGCACGGCGGAGCTGGGCGTCGGACTCTTCCAGATCTGCGACTACGCGCCGCTGCTGACGATGTCCGACGCCGAGCTGCGCGAGGCGGCACTCGCCGCGCGCCGGCTCGGTCTCCGCATCGAACTCGGCACGAAGGGCGTCGCGACCGAGCACCTCATGTCGTTCCTGCAGCTCGCCGAACGCTTCGATGCCGAGCTCGTGCGCGGCATGGTCTTCGCCCCCGAGTTCCGGCCGAGCCTCGATGAGGCGGCGGCGCTGCTCGCGCGCGCGATGCCGGCGTTCGAGGCCGCTGGCGTGACACTCGCCCTCGAGACCTACGAGCAGCTGTCGACGGTCGAGCTCGTCGCGCTCGTCGAGCGGATCGGCAGCGACCGGCTCGGCATCTGCCTCGACCCGGCGAACGTCGTCGCGGGCCTCGAGCTGCCGAAGGACGCGGTCGAGCGGTGCGCCGCGCTGACCCGCAACGTGCACGCCAAGGACTTCGCGTTCGCGCGCCAGGACGGCTGGGTCGGCTTCACCTACGGCGGCGCCCCGCTCGGGCAGGGGCTGCACGACTACCCGCACCTGCTCACGGCCGTCGAGCCGGAGGCGCGGGGCATCAGCGAGATCGTCGAACACTGGCTGCCCTGGCAGGGCGACCCCGAGACCACCGTCCAGACCGAGATCGCCTGGACATCCATCGCACTGGAGTACCTGAGGAGCACCCGATGAGCACCACCGACACCCTGGCCCGGGCGGCCGCCGCGACCGGCCGCTACGCGATCGCCGTGATCGGCGCGGGCGGCAAGATGGGCATGCGCGTCTCGGCCAACCTCGTGAAGACCGACCACGCCGTCTCCTACAGCGAGAACTCGCCGGCCGGGCAGGAGCGCGTGCGCGCCGCCGGTCGAGAGCTCACCGAGACCCCCGACGCCGTGCGCGGCGCCGACATCGTCGTGCTCGCCGTGCCCGACCTCGCGCTGGGTCCGGTCACGGCCGACATCGTGCCGCAGCTGAAGCCCGGTGCGATCGTGCTGACGCTCGATCCGGCCGCCGCCTACGCGGGCCTCCTCACGACCCGGGACGACGTCATCCAAGCGGTCGCCCACCCCTGCCATCCGTCGATCTTCCTGCAGCGGACGACGCCCGAGGAGTACGCCGACACCTTCGGCGGCATCGCCGCGCCCCAGGACGCGATCGCTGCGATCGAGTCGGATGACCCCGCGAAGCGGGCCATCGTCGAGGCGACCGTGCGAGCCATCTACGCGCCCGTGATCGACGTGCACTGGGTCACCGTCAAGCAGCTCGCCCAGCTCGAGCCGACGCTCGTCGAGACGATCGCCTGCATGGTCGGGGCCCTCCTCCGTGAGGCGCTCGACGAGGCAGTGAACACGATGGGCGTCCCCGAGGCGGCGGCCCGTTCGATCCTCCTCGGCCACACGCAGGTGGCGCTCGCCAACGGCCTGCGCGGGGACAACCCGTTCAGCGACGCGTGCCTCATCGCCATGGACTACGGCAAGGAGTCGATCATCAAGGAGGACTGGAAGAAGGTCTTCCGCGACGAGGAGCTCGACAAGAACCTCGCCCGCATGCTCCATCTCGACAAGATCGAGCGCTGAGGCCGCCGGCGTTCGCGATTCAGTCGAGCAGGTGGTCCAGCGCTCGTCCCATCCACTCGGCTCGGGTGGCGGCGTTCGAGATCCCCTCGAAGCCGAACCCGGACATGAGTGAACCCGGTGTCGCCACCACGGCCGCCTCGGGGAACCCCGCGGCCGTCGTGATGATGAAGTCGTTCGGGTTCGGTGCGCTGCCCGCGGGCGGCCCGGTCACCGTCCACCCGCCGGTGTCGCTCCCTTCGAACGAGGTCGAGCCCTCACCTGTGGACACCTCGATGTCGTCGACGAACATGCCCAATCCCTGCGTCGACCAGTCGCTGACGTAGGCGATGGACAGCTCGACCTGGCTTCCGGCGTAGCCGGCCAGGTCGACCGACCACTGCTGCCAGCCGCTCGAGTTTCCGGAAGCGGCCGACCACGCGCCCGTGGTGCCGGCAGGGTCGCACGTCGTGTCGTCGACGAACGTCTGGTAGTGGTCGAGGTGGGGGTGCAGTTCCCTCCAGCCGGCAGGGCAACTCTCACCGGTGCTCTGGGTCGTGTGCCCGTTGACATCGGGCAGCGTCGTCCAGTTCTCCTGGCCGGCCACGCGGGCCTCGACGGCAACGTAATCCCAGTCGACCTCGGTGTCGTACGACGTCCAGAAGGACATCGTGGCGCCCTCGGCCGGCACGTCGATCGTGCGGGTCAGCCGCTTGTACGACACGTCCCCGATCTGCGAGTAGGCGTAGGCGTCGCCGGTGTGCGGCTCGAACGGACCGCCCACGCGGTCCCACCTGGCGGCGACCCAGCTCTCGAACTGCGGGTACACGGCCGGAT
>JAPSJU010000016.1 GCA_031178025.1 Agromyces sp.
TCACGATCGATGCGAGCTGTCCCGATTGCGGTCGGTCGCACGGGCGGCCGCAGGTCCGGGGCGCGTCGTCGCCGATCCATGTCAGCCTCACGCACGCCGGCGGTCGGGCGATCGCCGTCGCCTCGGCGGTGCCGGTGGGAGTGGACGCTGAGACCCGGGCGACACTCCGGGCGAAGCGGGCAGCCGTGCGGGCGGTCACGGGTGCGGCTCGCACGCACGGAATCCGGCACTGGACCCAGGTCGAGGCGATCCTCAAGGCCGACGGCCGCGGGCTCCGCGTGGACCCCGGTGCGGTGACCGTCGACGGGCGGCGCGGCGCCGTCGCCGATTCACCGTCGCGGTACCGGCTCTCCGCGTGGCATCGGGTCCCCGGGCTCCTCGTCTCGATCGCTCAGGAGATCCCCGTTCCGGGCAGGGCCGGCACTGCTGCCTGATCCAACCACTCGCGGAACAACCCGTCGAGCGGCTCGGGCGCGACGGATGCCGCCAGGCTCCGGAACTCGTCGGCCGTCACGACCCCGTGCGCATGGGTCCGGGTCCAGGTCTGCAGCAGGGTGAAGAACGGCGCGTCGCCGATCGTGATGCGGAGCGCGTGCAGGAGGCACGCGCCGCGCTTGTAGACGCGATCGTCGAACATGGCGTCCGGTCCCGGGTCCCCGATCACGAGGTCGGGCGGCATCCGGCGCATGAGCTCGAGATGACGGCGGGCGAGGGTGTCGGCGCCGGGCCCGCCGGAGCGCTCCGACCAGAGCCACTCCGCGTAGCAGGCGAAGCCCTCGTTGAGCCAGATGTCCTGCCAGCTCGCCACGCCGACGCTGTTCCCGAACCACTGGTGGGCGAGCTCGTGGGCGATGAGGCGCTCCGATCCGCTCTGACCGTCGATGTGCGTCGAGCCGAAGGTCGCCATGCCCTGCGACTCCAGCGGGATCTCCAGCGCGTCCTCGGTGACGACCACCGAGTAGCTCGGGAACGGATACGGTCCGAACAGCTCCTGGAACACCTCGAGCATGCGGCCGACCGGTTCCAGGTCATGCCGCACCCTCGCCGCGAGGGGAAGCGGGTAGGCGATGACCCAGTCGACCCCCGCCGACCGTCGGGGTTCGATCTCGTAGCGCCCGATCTGCACCGTCACGAGGTACGTGGCGGTCGGTTCGGCCTGCGCGAACGTCCAGTGCCCGAACCGGCCGGCGACGGTGCGCTCGACGAGCTGCCCGGTCGCCAGGACCGTGTACGACGCGTCCGTGGCGATGCGGATGCGGTACTGCGCCTTGTCGGACGGCCGGTCGTTGCAGGGGAACCAGGTCGGCGCGCCCGAGGGCTGCGAAGCGACGAGCACGCCGTCGTCGAGTTCCTCCCAGCCGAGCGTCCCCCACTTCGTGCGGCGGGGCGCGGGCGAGCCGGCGTAGTCGATCTCGAGCACGAAGTCGGCACCCGGCGGGAGGGGGGTGCTCGGGCGCACGGTGAGGTGGGTGGGCGACTGCGAGTACTTCGCCGTCGCATCTCCCCGCAGTCGCACGCGCTTGGCCTTCAGGTGCACGAGGTCCAGTCGGATGGCCCGCAGCACGGTGTGCGCCGTTCCGCTGATGGTCGCAACGGCGTCGAGCCGGTTGGTGGCGACGCGGTAGCGCAGATCGAGGTCGTACTCGGTCACCCCGTAGTCCGCCGAGCCGGAGCCGGGGAGGTAGGCGTGCGCCCCGATGGCGGCGCTGCGCGGACTCATGCGCCGGTACGCGCGTATCGGCCGACCACCACGTCGCGCCATGGCCCGATGGGGTTGCCGCTCCACCTGCCACGAGCGGGCACGGATTCGCCGCGCATGACGAGCGATGCCGGTCCGACGGTGGCGTGCTCGCCGATGCGCGCCGCCGGGAGGATGACGCTGTGGGGTCCCAGCGTCCCTCCGCGCTCGAGCGTGACGGCGTCCATGCTCATGATTCGATCATGGAACAGGTGGGTCTGCACGACGCAGCCCCGATTGACGGTCGCCGCGTCGCCGAGCGTCACGAGGTCGGCTTCGGGGAGCCAGTAGCTGTCGATCCAGACACCGGATCCGATGCGTGCGCCGAGGCTGCGGAGCCACCAGACCAGCGCCGGGGTGCCGGCCGCCGCGGAGGCGAACCACGGCGCCGCCACCACCTCGGTGAACGTGTCGGACACCTCGCTCCGCCAGACGAAGGAGGACCAGAGCGGATGCTCGCCGGACCGGAGCCGCCCGAGCAGCGCCCACTTCGCCGCCGTGCTGATCCCGGCAGCGACCGCCCCGACGGCCAGGAGGATCGGTCCGCTCAGCACGACGGCCGCCACGACGCCCCACAGCTCGATGACCGCCGCCAGCGACACCAGCAGCGCGAGGCCGATGGCGCAGGTCACGACCACCGGCACAGCACGGAGCAGCTCCCACACCGCGCGGGCGATACGGCGTCGATACGGCGGGTCGTAGGTGCGGTGCGCGTCCCCGGACAGTGTCTGGCGCCGGAGCTTCACCGGCGGTGAGCCGAGCCAGGACGTACCGGCCTTGGCCTTCCTCGGGGCGACCGACAGTACGGCGACGAGGGAGTCACGAGGCACGACCTTGCCGCCGGGAGCCATGCCCGAATTGCCGAGGAACGCACGGGCTCCGATCTCGACGTGCGCGATGCGGACGAATCCACCGCCGAGCTCATAGGAGGCGACGAGCGTGTCGTCGGCGAGGAAGGCGCCGTCGCCGATCGTCGTCATCCGGGGCAGCAGGAGCACGGTGGACGCCTCGACATCGCGCCCGACGTCGGCGCCGAGCAGGCGCAACCAGGTCGGAGTGAACAGGCTCGAGTAGAGCGGGAAGAGGATGGTACGGGACAGGTCGAGCAGCCGCTCCGTCGCCCAGACCTGCCACCCCACCCTGCTGCGGACCGGGAAGACCCCCTCACGGACCCCGACACCGAGCACCCGGACCAGGACGACGATGAGCACCACGAGCACGATGCCCGACACGAACGTCGCGGGGACGAGTGCGGCGAACGCCCGGGTCGCCAGCTCGGCGAGCGATCCCGAGCCGCGCACCGCCGATGCGATCACCGCCGCACCCGCCGCGAGCGCCGCGACGGGAACGAGCGACACGACGCCCGATGCGGCGGCGAACGCGAGCACCCACCACGTGCGCACCTCCGGGCGCTCGTCGGGCCACCACGTCTGCGCCTTGCCGACGCGGACCGCCGGTGATCCCGCCCAGTTCTGTCCGGCCGGGACCCGGCCGAACACGGCCGACCCGGGCGCGACGGTCGCTCGCTTCCCGATCCGCGCGCCCGGCATGAGGGAGCTCCGTGCGCCGACCGAGCTGCCCGCTCCGATCCGGATGGCGCCGATCCGCACGACGTCTCCATCGACCCAGTAGCCGGCGAGGTCGACCTCGGGTTCGATGGACGCGCCGGCGCCGATGGTGAGCATCCCGGTCACGGGCGGCAGGGCGTGAAGGTCGACGCCGGGGCCGATCTTCGCTCCGAGCGCGCGTGCGTAGTAGGTGATCCAGGGTGCGCCGGCGAGGCTGGCGGCGCCGACCTGATGCGCCACCTGCTCTGCGAGCCAGAGCCGGAGGTGCACGCCCCCGCCACGTGGGTAGTCGCCCGGACGAAGGCCGGCGAGGAGCACGCGCGCCGCGACCACGGCGATCGCCATCCGGCCCCAGGGCGCCACGAAGACCACCAGGCCGGCGACGAGCCAGGGGAGCGGTACGGTCGGCAGCACGTCGAAGCCCCCGAACGGGCGGAGGACGGCGCTCGCGGTGAGCAGGTACAGCACCCACCGGACGCCGTTGAGGATGAACAGCGGAACGCCGAGCAGCGTCTGCAGCAGCTGCATCCGTCGAGGGGTGGGCGGAACCTCGTGGGTGGAGGTCGCCGGCGCGGTGTGCCCGGTGTCCGCGAGGGCGGCAGCCATGGACTCGAAGCGCGGATGCGCGTACACGTCGGCCACGGTCGCATCCGGATGCCGCCGGCGGATGAGCGAGACGAGCTGTGCCGCAGCGAGCGAGCCGCCGCCGAGATCGAAGAAGTTCTCGTCGGGTCGGGAGACCGTCACGCCCAGGACGCTGCGCCAATCGTCGGCGAGCTGTTGCGAGACGGCGTCGTCCCCGACGCCCGCGGCGTCCGGGTCGACGATGGGCCACGGCAGCGCGGCACGATCGACCTTGCCCGACGTCCGCACCGGAAGGTCGTCGACGACGGCGAGCATGGGTACGAGCGCGGCCGGGAGCTCCTCCCTCAAGCGCGCGATCGCACCCGGACGATCGAAGCCGCGGGGGTCGGCGAGCACCAGGTAGCCGACGAGGACGTCGTTGCCGGCCTCGCTCCTGCGGACGGCGGCCGCCGCGCCGGTCACGCCGGGCAGCTGCTGCAACGCCGACTCGACCTCGCCGAGCTCGATGCGGCGGCCGCCGACCTTGACCTGGTCGTCGGCGCGGCCGAGGTAGAACAGTCCGGCGCGATCGAAGCGCACGAGGTCGCCGCTGCGGTACGCGCGATCCCAGCCCAGCGTGGGCAGCGCAGCGTACTTCTCGGCGTCCTTCACCGGGTCGAGGTACCTGGCGAGTCCCACTCCCGCGATGATGAGCTCGCCGACCTCGCCGTCGCCGACCGGCAGGCCGGCGGCATCCACGACCGCCACGTCCCAGCCGTCCAGCGGCAGGCCGATCCGCACCGGCTCCCCGGGGGTCAGCAGGGACGCCGTGGACACCACCGTCGCCTCGGTGGGACCGTAGGTGTTCCACACCTCGCGTCCGTCCGTCGCGAGCCGATGCACCAGCTCCGGCGGGCATGCCTCGCCGCCGAAGATCAGCAGCCGCACGGTGTCGAGGGCGTCGGCGGGCCACAGCGCCGCGAGGGTGGGCACCGTGGAGACGACGCTGATGCGGTGACCGCTCAGCCACGGTCCGAGGTCCATCCCGCTCCGCACGAGCGAGCGCGGCGCGGGCACCAGGCAGGCGCCGTGCCGCCACGCGAGCCACATCTCCTCGCAGGACGCGTCGAACGCGACCGACAGCCCGGCGAGTACCCGATCGGATGTCGTGATCGGCTCGTCCTGGAGGAACAGGCCGGCCTCCGCATCCACGAACGCCGCGGCGGACCGGTGGCTGACGGCGACGCCCTTCGGCGTGCCGGTCGATCCCGAGGTGAAGATGATCCATGCGTCGTCGCCCGGCTCCGGCGGGCTCGCGAGCGGTCGCCTCGCCGTGCTCGGGTGCGGCATCTGCGGACCGAACAGGGCGATGGCCGGCGCGTCCTCGCGCGGGAGGTAGCCGCGGTCTCCGATGACCCCGCGCACCATCGCCTCGGAGAACACCAGCTGGGCTCGTTCGTCGGGATCGTCGGCGTCGACCGGCACGTAGGCCGCGCCGGCCGCGAGCACGGCCAGGATGGCGACGTACAGTTCCCGCGATCCGGATCGCATCCGCACGCCCACCCGGTCACCGCGCCGCACTCCACCGGCTTGCAGGCGTTCGGCCGTCGCGATGACGAGCGCCATGAGCTCCTCGTAGCTCAACGCGCCGTCCTGGTCTTCGATGGCGGACGCCTCCGGGAAGCGCTCCGTGGTGCTCCGGAGCACGTCGAGCAATGTTCGAGGAGGGGGCGCATCGCCGCGGCGGATGCAGCCGGGTGCGTCGGTCACGTGGTCTCCCGCGGCAGGGCGTCATGTCCGCGGGGATCCACGGCAGCGTTCACCCTACGCGGGGCCGGTTGCCCGGAGGTGAACGAGCACCGGGGCGCCGCGTCAAGCCGTGTCGCAGAGGCGGTCCCAGCCGGTATCACTGAGGCATGGACCGCATTCACTACGCCGGCGACTCCGTCCTCACCGGATCGGCGATCGCCCGGGCCCTGCTGGAATACGCCGAGGAATTGGCCAAGGCTGGCACCTCGGCCACGGTCGATATCCCGACGCGGGAGCCGGACGGTTCGGTCGGCAGGTCGAAGTTCCTGATCGGACCGGCGAGCCAGCTCGTCGCCGACGCCGAGGAGAGCGAGTACGACGAGCTCGTCGACGACGATCTCGTCGCGTACTTCACTGCGGAGACGGCGGTGCTGCGCCGAGCGCCCGCCGCCATCCCGGCTCACGAGGAGGAGATGCTTCCGCCCATCCTCGACGAGTTGTAGCCCCGGGGAGATCGAATGGCGCGCCCGGCACGCGGCGTGCGCTTCTCAGGCGCTCGATGCCGCGACCGCCTCGGGCGCCGGATCACCGTTCGCCACGGTGTCGGACGTCGACTCGGCGACCGAGCGGCGGAGCCGGTTGCACAGCTCGGTGAGTTGGCGCAGTTCCGGTTCGTCGAGCGCGGTGCCGACGTGGCGGCTGATGGCGTCCATGTGGGCGAGCGCCACTCGGCGGAAGAGCGCGAAGCCCTCCTCGGTGATCGACACGATGGTGCCGCGGCCGTCGTCGGGGTCGTGCGACTTCGCGAGCAGGCCACGAGCGGCGAGCCGGTCGACGAGCCGACTGACGCTCGGCTGGGTGATGAGCACCGCGCGGTTGAGCTCCTTCAGGCGAAGTCGGCGGCCGGGCGCGCGGGTGATGTTGAAGAGCACGTCGTACTCGTTGAGCGAGATGATCTCGCTCGGGAACTCGGCCGCCAGCGCTCGCATGACCGTGACCTGCGCGCGGAAGAGAGATTCCCACGCCGCGACGGTGATTCCTCGTTCTGACACTCGGGCCCTCCTCGACGTCGCCCGAGCGGAGTCGCCGGACTGATCCAAGAATAGGGAACCGGACCGACACCGGGAACGGGTGAGGGTCGGTCGTAGAGGCTGACGACCGACCCTCGCCCTTGCACCAAGAGTGTCCTGCAATCACATTCCGCACCGACCGCCACAGCAAACAGTCGGTGCACTTCCGAATATATAACGGATCGGTAACGGGCGCTAGTTATCGTTCCGTGATTTTTCGGAACTCGCCTCGCGGCCGCTCAGTACAGGTCGGGCGAGGGCGTCGACGCCTGGCGGATCGACACGTCGGCGTGGCGGTCGAAGCGGTAGCCGATGCCCCGGACGGTGCGCACGATGTCCTGGTAGTGCGCGAGCTTCGAGCGCAGGCGACGCACGTGCACGTCGATCGTGCGCTCGCTGGGCGCCTCGTCGTCGGCGTCCCACAGGCTCTCGATGAGCTCGTGGCGGTCGATGGTGCGGCCCTCGCGCAGCACGAGGTACTGCAGCAGCTCGAACTCCTTGTAGGTGAGTCCGGCCGCCTCACCGTCGAGCAGCACCCGCTTGCGTGAGATGTCGATGATGACGCCGTTGGGGTGCCGGTCGGCGTCGTCGCGGGTGCCCTGCCCGTCGCGCTGCTTGGCGAGCGCGGCCGGGTCCTGCAGGGCGAGTCGCACCACGTCGACGTCGCGGCCGCCGGCGCCCTCCGGAGCGAGTGCGACGGCGGCGTAGGTCTCGGCCGACGGTGCGACCTCCGCGGTGAGGGCACGGAGCGCCTCGACGATGCGGTGGAGCGTGGTGCCGTCGGCGGCGGCCTTCGCCTCGTCGATGCCGACGTACAGCACGAAGCCGCGAGCTTCGGTGCCCTCGGGGACGGCGCGGACGCGCGGGCCGGCGGTGCGTCCTGGAGCCTGTGCGGAAGGGGCGGGTGCCGACGGCTCGGCCGGCGCCGGTGCGAGTGCGACGTGGCGGTTCGGTTCGGCCGGCAGTGACGGGGCCGTGCGGACGGCGGCGGGTCGGGGAGCGGTGCGTGCGGGTGCGAAAGCGAGAGACATGACGAAGTCCTTGTGTGTGCGGGGTGCAGCGGTTGACCCCTGGTTCAGGCGGGGTCGAAGCGAATGGCCGGTCGGCCTGGCGAACCAGTCAGCTGGTTCCAGTGGAGTCCTCGCCGATCGGGATGCGGATCGGTCGCGGAGCTCGGCGGTCGGGTCGCGGTCAGCGGCACATTCGACAACACATGGACGCGCGCGCCGGCATCATCATGCCGGTCGTCCTGAGAGCCTCGGAGGCGGTCAGGGTGCGTGCGTTGTCAGTCATGGGCGTCAGTCAAACCCATACCCGAGCGTGTGTCAATTCATGACGCGGGGATGACGGGGCGTGACGGCGCAGACGATGCACCCGCCGACGCGGCATCCGGCAGGATCGGGGGAGCCGATGCGTTGCTCGCAAGGATCTTCGATGAAACGCGAAAGTGAAAAATATTCCGCACTCCTGATCGACACTGGGCGGGTAGTGACCGAAGATCCTTCGAGCCCACGGATCGGGCATGCCCCCTTATCAGACGGTGCCGTACAACCGGTCGCCGGCGTCGCCGAGTCCGGGCACGATGTAGCCGTGCTCGTTCAGGCGCTCGTCGACCGCCCCGAGCACGATGCTGACCTCCCGGCCATGCAGCGCCCGCTCCACCGCCGCGAGCCCCTCGGGCGCCGCGAGGATGCAGATGGCCGTGACATCCGTCGCTCCGCGTGCGAGGAGGAATTCGATGGCGGCGGTGAGCGATCCGCCGGTCGCGAGCATGGGGTCGAGCACGAAGCACTGCCGGTCGGAGAGGTCGTCGGGCAGGCGCTCCGCGTACGTCGTCGGCTCGAGCGTCTCCTCGTTGCGGGCCATCCCGAGGAAGCCGACCTCGGCGCTCGGCAGGAGCGTCACCATGCCGTCGAGCATGCCGAGGCCCGCGCGCAGGATCGGCACGATGAGCGGCTTCGGGTCGGCGATGCGCACACCCGTCGTCGGAGCCACCGGCGTCAGGATGTCGACGGGCTCGACGCGGACGCCGCGAGTGCCCTCGTAGGCGAGCAGCGTCATGAGCTCCTGGACGAGCGCGCGGAACACGGGCGACGGGGTGTTCACGTCGCGAAGCACCGTCAGCTTGTGGGTGATGAGCGGGTGATCGGCAACGTGGACTCGCATAGGCTCGAGTCTAGTTGCGGGGTCGCGGAGGGGGTGCTCGTGGAACAGCCGCTGCACCGCGAGTGGATGCGCCTCGCGCTGGCCGAGGCCGAGCAGGCGCCCGCGACGCGCGACGTGCCCGTGGGTGCCGTGGTCGTGAACCGCGACGGCCTCGTGATCGCCGCACGCCGCAACGAGCGCGAGCTCACCGGTGACCCGACGGCGCACGCCGAGGTGCTCGCACTCCGCACGGCCGCCGAGGCCTACGGCGACTGGCGCCTCGTCGACTGCACGCTCGTGGTGACGCTCGAACCGTGCGTCATGTGCGCGGGCGCCATCCTCGCCGCGCGCATCCCGACGCTCGTGTTCGGCGCGTGGGACGAGAAGGCCGGCGCGGCCGGGTCGCTGTACGACGTGGTGCGCGACCGGCGGCTGAACCACCGGGTCGAGGTGTTCCCGGGCGTCGAGGCCGAGGCATCCGCTCGCCTGCTGCTCGAGTTCTTCGACGACCCGCTGCGCCGTCCGGGCGGGCCCGTCGGATCGGGCTGAGCTCCGCTACTCGAGGCCCTTGATGACGATCGCGTCCGTCGGCGGCGTGGTGAGGTTCGGGTCGACGTACACGTCGGGCTCGAGGTAGATGACCCGAGCGGCGGGCACGGCTTCGCGCACGCGCTGCTCGATGACGTTCACCGCCGTCGAGACCTCGATGAGCCGCTGATCGGCGGCGAACCCCACCTTCGCGGCCACGAGGAACTCGTCGGGCCCGAGGTAGAGGGTCTTCATGTGGATGAGGCGCTCGGCCTCCGGGCCGTCGAGGATGGCCCGCTCGATCGCCTGCGCGTCCGCGTCGCTCGCGCCCTCGCCGACGAGCAGGCTCTTCGTCTCGATGCCCAGCACGATCGCGACGACGATGAGCAGGATGCCGATGGCGAGGGTGCCGAGCGCGTCGAAGAGCGGGTTGCCGGTCAGCACGGTCAGGCCGACGCCGATGAAGGCGAAGATGAGGCCGAGCAGGGCGGCGATGTCCTCGAGCAGCACCACGGGCAGCTCGGGAGCCTTCGCGTGGCGCACGAACTGCACCCAGCTCTGCTTGCCTCGCACGTGATTCGACTCGATGATCGCGGTGCGCAGCGAGAACGACTCGAGCACGATCGCGATCGAGAGCACGAGCAGCGGCAGCCACCAGTGGTCGAGCTCGTGCGGGTGCCGCAGCTTGTCGATGCCCTCGTAGATCGAGAAGACGCCGCCCACCGAGAACAGGATGATGGCGACGACGAAGGCGTACACGTACCGCTCGCGACCGTAGCCGAACGGATGCTCCTTGGTCGCGGCCTTCTTCGCCTGGCGGCCGCCCAGGATGAGCAGCAGCTGGTTCCCGGCATCCGCCACCGAGTGCACCGCCTCGGCGAGCATGGACGCCGAGCCCGAGAAGAACCATGCGATGAACTTCGTGATGGCGATTCCCGAGTTGGCCAGGAATGCCGCCATGATGGCCTTGGTGCCGCCCGATGCGCTCATATCCCAATCCTAGGATGGTCGCATGCCTGCCGAAACGCCCGTCCGCCTCCCCGCGATCGCCTTCCTCGGAGCCGGGTCGATGGCCCGCGCGATCATCGCCGGCCTGCTCCGGCCGGACGTCGAGGTCGACGGCGGGATCCGCGCGACCAACCGCAGCGCCGAGCGTGCCGCCGAGCTCGCCGGACTGCCGGGCGTCACCTCGTCATCCACCGAGCAGGACGCCTCGGCGAACCGCAGCGCCGTGGCCGGCGCGAAGCTCGTGGTCGTGGCCGTCAAGCCCGTCATGGTGCCCGACCTCCTCCGCGAGATCGCCGACGCGCTCGAGCCCGACGCGATCGTCGTCTCGGTCGCGGCCGGGGTGACGGTGGCGACCTTCGAGGAGCTGCTGCCCGAGTCGGTGTCGGTCATCCGCTCGATGCCGAACACGCCCGCGCTGGTCGGGCGTGCCGTCACCGGCGTCGCCGCCGGAACTCGCTCGAGCGCCGCCGACCTCGCGCTCGCGGTCGCGCTCTTCGAGACGGTCGGTGAGGTGCTCGTCGTGCCCGAGGCGCAGATCGACGCGCTCTCGACCATCTCGGGGTCCGGGCCCGCCTACGTCTTCTACCTCATCGAGCAGCTGACCGCGTCGGCGGTCGACAAGGGATTCACGCCCGAGCAGGCGGCGCGCATGGTGCAGGGCACGTTCCGTGGGGCCAGCGAGCTGCTCGCGGCATCCGACGCCGACCCGATCGAGCTCCGCCGCCGCGTGACGAGCCCGAGGGGCACCACCGAGCGGGCGGTGGCCGTGCTCGAGGAGGGCCGGCTCAAGGAGCTCTTCGATCGGGCGACGGACGCCGCGCTCGCCCGCGCCCGGGAACTCGCCGCCGGAGCGTGATCCTGGCCGGAGCCGCGCGCCACGACGGCGGTCCGGCGGGCGACCGTTCCCGGCGCGCTGCCGCCGGGCCGGACGGCCCGCATTCGGTACGGTGATCGAGTGGACGCAGCGGAGGTCATCTCGGTCGTCGCCGAGGTGATCGGCTGGATCGCACTCGCGGTCGCGGTCGCGTGCCTCCTCCTCGCCCTCCTCATCCGCCTCGCGGACGGGCCGTGGCGGCGAACGGAGGCCGTCGTCGTCGACGAGGAGGACGGCACCAGCACGATCCGCTGGTTCGCGGAGGACGCCTTCCACGAACGCAGGCTCAGCGCGGGCGAACGCGCGCACGTGGCGGATCCCGACGAGGAGATCACGTACTACAAGCAACGCGATCCCGACCGGTTGCGGCTGCACGAACCGCCCGCCGGTCGGCGCATCCTCCTCGCGGTGGGCCTCGTGATGCTCGGGATCGCGACGGCCGCCGGCGTGCTCGGGCTCGTGCTGACGCTGACCGCGGGCTGAGGCCGGTCGTGTGCCGAGCGCCGTCCGCGGCGCCGACGGTTCTCGGGCGTGCTACTCGAGCGCGGCGAACTTCTCGATGTCGCCCTCGGTGCCCGAGACGATGATGAGGTCGCGATTGGTGACGACGGTGTTCTCGGTCGCGTACGTGAACGGCTTGCCCGGGCTCTTGACGCCGACCACCGTCACCCGGTGCCGTGACCGCACGCCCGACTCGGTGAGGGTCTTGCCGCGGATCGGCTTCGGCGGGTACATCTTGACGAGCGCGAAGTCGTCGTCGAACTCGATGAAGTCGAGCATCCGGCCGCTCACGAGGTGGGCGGTGCGCTCGCCGGCCTCACGCTCGGGGTAGATGACGTGATTCGCGCCGATGCGCTCGAGGATCTTGCCGTGCGAGGTCGAGATGGCCTTGGCCCAGATCTGCGGCACCTTGAGGTCGACGAGGTTCGCGGTGATGAGCACGGATGCCTCGATCGACGAGCCGACGGCGCACACCGCGATCGAGAAGTCCTGGGCGCCGATCTGGCGCAGCGCCTCGAGGTTGCGGGCGTCGGCGACGACCGCGTGCGTGACCCGCTCCGACCACTTCTGCACGAGCTGCTCGTCGTCGTCGACCGCGAGCACCTCGCGACCGAGCCGGTCGAGCTGGCCCGCCGTCGCTGCGCCGAACCTGCCGAGGCCGATGACGAGCACCGGGGCATGATGCCTGATCCGCTCAACCAACGATGGGCCTCTCTTCCGGACGCCTGAACAACTGCCGGCGCTGGCTCGCCGCCAATGCCGCGGCGAGTGTCACTGTACCAACGCGCCCCATGAACATGGTGAGGGCCATGATGTACTTCCCCTCCGGGGGAAGCTCTGCGGTCAGGCCCGTCGAGAGGCCGCACGTGGCGAACCCCGAGATGACGTCGAACAGCACGAAATCGAGCGGCTGCTTCGAGATCTGCGTGATCGCGATGGTCGAGACCGCGACGATCGTCGCGCCCCAGAGCACGACGCTCACCGCCAGGCGGAGGATGTCGCGGGGGATGCGCCGGCCGAAGGCCTCCATCGCGGGGGCGCCGCGGGCCTCGGCGAACGCGGCGAGGAAGAGCACGGCGAGGGTCGTCACCTTGATGCCGCCGGCCGTCGAGGCGGAGCCTCCGCCGACGAACATGAGCATGTCGGTGACGAGCAGGCTCGAGCCGTACAACTCCGCCATGTCGATCGTGGCGAACCCGCCGGAACGGGTCATCGTCGACATGAACAGCGCCTCGAAGAGCGTCTGGCCGAACCCGAACGAACCGTAGGTCCTCGGGTTGTCGTACTCGAGCACGAGGAAGGCCAGGGCGCCGAGCACCAGGAGGATCGCGGTCGTGGTGAGCGTGAGCTTGACGTGCACGCTCCAGCGATGGGGGAACCGCCAGGTGCGGAGGAGGGCGAAGATCACGGGGAACCCGAGGCTGCCGAGGAACACGGCGAGCATCATCAGCGACTGGAACCAGTAGTCGTCGAAGAACTCCACCGGCCCCGCCGGGTTGGGGTTGAAGCCCGTGTTGGTGAAGGCGCTCACCGCGTAGTACGCGGAGTACCAGGCGCTCGTGGCGAAATCGTATCCCTTGGCCAGCACGCTCGGGAACATGCCGATCGCGATGACCGCCTCGATGACGAGGGTGCTCGCGGCGACGGTGACGAGCAGGCCGCCGACCTCGCCGAGGCGCACGGCCTGCCGCTCGGCGACCGGGCCCACGTGCACGCGCGACGGGTTCGTGTCGCTCGCGGCGATGAGCTTCGCTCGGAGTCCGAGGCGGCGCGAGATCACGAGGCCGAGGATCGACGCGAGCGTGAGCACGCCGACGCCGCCGATGTTCATGCCGATGAAGATGACGGCATTGCCGAAGGGCGACCAGTGGGTCGCCATGTCGACCGTCGTGAGGCCGGTGACGCAGATCGTCGACACCGCCGTGAAGAACGCGTCATGGAGCGGCGTGCCACGGCCCTCGCCCGCGCGAGCGATCGGCAGGGAGAGCAGGAGCGTGGTGATGAGGATGAGCGACGCGAACACGAGGATCGCGAATCGCGAGGGCGAACCCTTCACGAGGGCGTCGATCGCATCGCGGACGCCGATGAGCCAGGTCCGGGGCGCGAACGCATGGCGAGCGACCGGCTGTACCGCCATCCGACCCCCTCAGTGCTCTGACGCGTGAGTCATGGTACTCCCCGGCGGGAATGACTAGCCTTGACCCATGGCGGACATCTTCGACGTGGTGGCGGATACGACGCGACGCGACATCCTGGCGGTCCTCCTCGACCGTGAGACCTCCTCGCCCGATTCCAAGGGCGAGATCAGCGTCTCCGAGATCGTCGCCACGCTGGGCCTCAGCCAGCCGACCGTGTCGAAGCACCTGAAGGTGCTCCGCGAGGCCGGCCTGGTCGGTGTGCGCGAAGAGGGCCAGCATCGCTACTACCGCCTCGACCGGGGACCGCTCGAGGTGCTCGAGGACTGGCTCATCCCGTTCGTCTCGACGGATGCCGCCGCGGATGCTGCGACGCTCGCGGGCGCCGAGGCGGGCGAGTCGGTGCCGCTCAACGACGACCAGCGGGCGTTCGCATCCGCGATCGGCAAGGCCTTCGCCGCGACGGCGCACCAGGTGACGGCGGTCGTCGCCCCGAAGAAGCGCAGGTAGCGGCTCGCGCCCGGGCCGTGCGCCCCGCTTGAGGCGTCAGCGCGAGCCGAGCAGGGCGAGCAGGAATCCGAGGCTGGCGAGGGCGCACGCGAGCGTGCGCACGTGGTTCCACGCCTGCCAGCCGGCGCGGAACTCGGTCCACGCCTGGGCGAGGGACGAGGCATCCGTCGCCGAGACCGCCGCGAGGCGGGAGTTGCGCGGCACGTTCGCCGCCGCCGTGACGCCGATCCCGCCGAGCAGGTACACGGCGGCCGCGGCCACCGCCCACGAGGCGCCGCCGCCGAGGCCCCCGGTGAGCGCGAAGCCCGCCACCACGAGCGCGACGAGCGCAGTGCCGAAGAGCAGGAGCATGAGCGGCGGGCGGACGGCGGTGACGTTGATCGCTCGCATGGCGCGCGCGGAATCGGCATCCGGCAGGCGATCGAGCCCCTGGATCACGAACCCCGAGAAGGCGAGGAAGACGCCGGAGGCGAGGCCGGTGCCGAGGGCGGCTGCGGTGAGGAGCGTGTCGATGATGAAGGTCACGGCATCAGTCTGCCGTCGACGACGTCATCGCAGCGGCTTGATCATCTCGAGTTCGAGGCCGCCGGGTGGCAGCTCGTACTGGCGAGAACGGCCCGTGAGCGTGAAGCCGAGCTTCTCGTAGAACCGGCGGGCTCGCGGATTGTCCTCGTGCACCTCGAGCCGCAGCGTGTCGCCGAACCCGCGCGCCCAGTCCTCGACCGCTTCCAGCAGCAGTCGGGAGACGCCGGCCGCGTCGCCGCGGTGGCCGGGCGCGACGTACACGCCGACGAGCAGGGGGCCGAGCGCGGCATCCGGGATGTACCCGCCCATGTGCCCCACCCAGCGGTCACCCACGATCGCGACGATCGAGGTCTGGCCGGGTGTGGTGCCGCGCTCGGCGCGGCGCCGCCAGCCCGCCTCGTCCACCGTGAGCGCGTGCTCGAGCGTCTCGCCGTAGGCGATCGGGTGGTCCCGCAGCATCTCGAGCCGCAGTGCGCGCACGGCCTGCCAGTCGTCGGACCGGGTGGGACGGATCACGACGTCGCGGCGGCTCATCCTCCGACGCTAACCCATGGCGTCAGGGGGACCGTGCGGATCCGGTAGACTACCCCGAGGCCTTCTGGCCCTCGGCTGCGGCACGCGCGGCTGACTCGATCTTTCTCTGTGAGGTTTTGATGGGTTCCGTCATCAAGAAGCGTCGCAAGCGCATGGCGAAGAAGAAGCACCGCAAGCTGCTTCGCAAGACGCGCCACCAGCGTCGCAACAAGAAGTAGTCGTCCCGTACGACAGGCTGAGCGTCAGGCCGGTGGCCTGGCGCTTTTCGCTGTCCGGCGGGCGCGCCATCCGGCGGGGCGCGTAGCATCGAAGCCGTGACCCGCGACATCCGCCTCACCCTCATCGGCAAGCCCGGCTGCCATCTCTGCGACGACGCGCGCGAGGTCATCGAGGCCGTGATGACCGAGGTCCGGTCGGCGGATGCCGCGCCGCGCCTGAGCTTCGACGAGCGCAACATCCTCGACGACGCGGCGCTCGCCGAGCGCTACGCCGAGGAGATCCCCGTGCTCCTCATCGACGGCGAGGTGCACGACTACTGGCGCGTCGATCCGGTGAGGCTGAAGACGGCGCTGCTCGCGCCCTGACGTGGGCCGCTCGGCTCGTCAACCCGTTGCCGCCGACGGGGGCGACGTCTTGACTGACGTGCATGACGTCCATCTGGAGGATCGGCCGTACCCACCCCGACGTCGCCCCGGTCGAGGTCGCCGACCGCCGATTCGAGGTGGCGATCGTGGGCGCCGGCATCACCGGGCTCGCGACGGCGCTCATGCTCGTGCGTGCCGGCCGCAACGTCGCCGTCGTCGAGGCGCGCGAGGTCGCCGCGCTGGCATCCGGCGCGAACACGGGCAAGGCGGCCGTGCTCCAGGGCGATCGGATCCGGCGCATCCGTCGCTCGCATTCCGCCCGCCTGGCTCGCGCCTACGTCGAGGCGAACCTCGACGGGCAGCGGTGGATCGCCGACACCGCCGCGGAGCTCGGCGTCCCCGTCGACCTCGAGCCGGCGTACAGCTACGCCCAGACGCCCGAGGGACTCGACGTCGTCGACGGGGAGTACGAGGCGGCTCGCGAGGCGGGGCTGCCGGTCGAACGCGTCGGGCGGATGCCGGTGGGCTTCCCCTTCGAGGGTGGCGTCGCGCTCCCCGACCAGCTCGCGCTCGACCCCGTGCGGCTCGCCGACGCCCTCGCCGCGGAGTTCGTCGCGCTCGGCGGCACCCTGCTCACGGGCGTCAGGGTGACGGGCGTGCAGGCGTCGGATCCCGTCGAGGTGACCACCTCGCACGGCACGATCCGTGCCGACGACGTCGTGGTCGCGACCGCCGCGCCGATCCTCGACCGGGGGCTCTACTTCGCCAAGACGCGACACTCGCGCTCCTACCTCTCGGCCTTCCGCGGCTCCGAACTGCCGCCGCCCGGACTGTACCTCTCGGTCGACGGGCCCACCCGGTCGATCCGCACCGCACCCGACCCGGAGCCGGACGGCACCACTCCCGCTCCACGGCTCCTGCTGGTCGGCGGCGGGGGCCACCCCGTCGGGCGAGTGCCGTCGCCCGCAGCCCGGGTGCGCGAGGTCGAGGAGTGGGCGCGCGAGCACTTCGCGGGTGCCGAACTCGTGGCGTCGTGGTCGGCCCAGGACTACACCTCGGCGAACCTCGTGCCGTTCGTGGGCCGGATGCCGCGCGGACATGGCCGGGTCTGGGTCGCGACGGGCTACGCGAAGTGGGGTCTCACGAACGGCGTCGCCGCGGCGATCCGCATCTCATCCGAGATCCTCGGCTCGCCCTGGCGTGAGCAGCGGTCGTGGATCCGCGTGCTCGGGACGCGGCTCACCGTCCCCTCGGATGTCGCGAGGGGCGCCGCGGAGAACGCGACCGTCGCACGCGAGCTCGTCAAGGGCTGGGCCGGCGCGCAGCTGCGTCCGGCGCCGGCACGCAGGCCCGCGGAGGGCGAGGGTGTCGTCGTCTCACGTGGCGGGGTCCCGCACGGCGTGTCCACCGTGGACGGGCGCACCTGCGCGGTCCGCGCCGTGTGCACGCACCTCGGGGGAGTGCTGCGGTGGAACGACGCAGAGGCGACCTGGGACTGCCCGTTGCACGGCTCGCGCTTCGAGGCATCCGGTCGCCGGATCGAAGGCCCCGCGGTGCACGACCTGCCCGCGGTCGAGCGCACGTCGCCCGCGTCGAGCAGGGCCGGGCGGATTTAGGGCAGCAGGCGCGTCGGTCCGCGGAAGAGGTAGGTGGTCTCGCGGATCGAGTGCTCGTTCAGCATGAGCATGAGCACCCGGGCGAGCCCCATGCCGAAGCCGCCGTGGGGCGGCACGCCGTAGCGGAAGAAGTCGAGGTAGAACCCGAGCTCCTCGGGGTCGAGCCCCTTCTCCTTCGCCTGCTCGACGAGCACGTCGATGCGGTGCTCGCGCTGGGCGCCCGTCGAGATCTCGACACCGTTGTAGATGAGGTCGTACGAGTTCGTGAGGCTCGGGTCGCCCTCGTGACGCATGTGGTAGAACGGCCGGATGCTGGACGCGTAGTCGGTGAGGAACACGAAGTCGTGACCGAAGGTCTCCCTGA
>JAPSJU010000198.1 GCA_031178025.1 Agromyces sp.
ATGCGCTCGGCGACGACGCCGAGATCGCGGCCGCCGTGGCGAACGTGGAGTCGGAGCTGGGTGACTCGGGCCGGGTGCTCCTCCGGCCCTCGGGCACGGAGCCCATGGTCCGCGTCATGGTCGAAGCGGCCGAGCAGGAGATCGCGGAGCGGTACGCCGCGTCGCTCGCCGAGGTCGTGCGCCGGCGACTCGCCACGCCCTGACGGCGGCCGCCACTGCCGCCCGCCGCCGTCAGAGCTTGCGGAGGAGCACGCTCGACACGGTGTGGTCGGCGCTCTTGCGCAGCACCAATGAGGCGCGCGACCTCGTGGGGCGGATGTTCTGCAACAGGTTCGGCTCGTTGATGCTCGTCCAGATCTCGCGCGCCCGCTGGCGTGCCTCGTCCTCGGTGAGGCTCGCGTACCGGTGGAAGTAGGAGCGCGGGTTGGTGAAGGCACCCCGCTGGAGCTTCAGGAAGCGCTCCTCGTACCAGCGTGCGATGTCACTCGTCCGGGCGTCGACGTAGATGGTGAAGTCGAACAGGTCGCTCACGGCCAGGCGGTGCCCCGGTCCCGGCGGCTGCAGCACGTTGAGGCCCTCGACGATCAGCACGTCGGGGCGGCGCACGGTGATCTGCGCGTCGGGGACGATGTCGTAGGCGAGGTGCGAGTAGAACGGCGCGCGCACCTCGGCGGCTCCGGCCTTGACCTCGCTCACGAAGCGGAGGAGGGCGCGACGGTCGTACGACTCCGGGAACCCCTTGCGCGACATGAGGCCCCGTCGCTCGAGTTCGGCATTCGGGAAGAGGAAGCCATCGGTCGTGACGAGCTCGACGCGGGGCGTGCGCTCCCACCGCGCGAGGAGCTCTCGGAGCAGGCGGGCGATCGTCGACTTGCCGACGGCGACCGACCCGGCGACGCCGATGACGAACGGGGTGCCCTCCACGCGCTCGCCCAGGAACCTGCTCGTCGCATCGTGCAGCGACTTCGTCGCGCCGACGTAGAGATTCAGCAGGCGGCTGAGCGGGAGGTAGACCTCGGCGACCTCGCGCAGGTCGAGGGGTTCGCCGAGTCCGCGCAACTGCACGACCTCGGTCTCGCGCAGCGGCGAGGGCATCGACGGGGCGAGTGCCGCCCAGCCGGCCCGGTCGAGTTCGATGAACGGCGAGATCTGCGCGCCGTTCTGCGACGGGTTCTGGGCATCCAGCACCGGGACAGTCTACTGGCGGGCGTTTCCCGGGGTTGACGGCGAGCGGTCGGCGGGCTGCGGGCGGCCGCTCAGGTGAGCGACAGTAGAATCGCCCCTATGTGTGGAATCGTCGGATACGTCGGAGAGCGCAACAGCCTCGACGTGCTCATGGGAGGCCTTCGTCGCCTCGAATATCGCGGCTACGACTCGGCGGGGGTCGCGATCGTCGATGACGACGGCAGGATCGAGACGGCGAAGCGGGCCGGCAAGCTGCAGGTGCTCGCCGACGACCTCGACGCGTCGCCGCTGCACCACGGCACGACGGGCATCGGCCACACCCGCTGGGCGACGCACGGCGGCCCCACCGACCGCAACGCGCACCCGCATCTCGGCGACGACGGGCGCCTCGCCCTCATCCACAACGGGATCATCGAGAACTTCGCCGAGCTGAAGGACGAACTGCTCGCCGAGGGGCACCGCTTCGAGAGCGAGACCGACACCGAGGTCGCGGCCGTCATGCTCGGCCGCGAGTACCGTCGCATCGGCAACCTCGTCGACGCCTTCCGCGCCACGGTCTCGCGTCTCGACGGCGCCTTCACGCTCCTCGCGGTGCATCGCGACCAGCCAGGGGTGGTCGTCGGCGCTCGCCGGAACTCGCCGCTCGTCATCGGACTCGGCGATGGCGAGAACTTCCTCGGCTCGGACGTCGCGGCCTTCGTCGAGTACACGAAGCGCGCCGTCGCCATCGGCCAGGACCAGATCGTGACGATCACGGCAGCGGGAGTCACCGTGACCGACTTCGACGGCGAGCACGTCGAGGTCGAGCCCTTCGAGATCGCATGGGATGCCTCGGCCGCCGAGAAGGGCGGATGGACCTCGTTCATGCGCAAGGAGGTCTCGGAGCAGCCCGAGGCGGTTGCGAACACCCTCCTGGGGCGCATCGTCGACGGCCGTGTCGTGATCCCCGAGCTGGCGTCGTTCGCCGACGACGAGCTCCGCGACATCCGACGCATCACCGTGATCGCGTGCGGCACGGCCGCCTACGCGGGCATGGTCGCGAAGTACGCGATCGAGCAGTGGGCGCGCGTGCCCGTGGAGGTCGAGCTCAGCCACGAGTTCCGCTACCGCGAGCCGGTGCTCGACGACCACACCCTCGTCGTGTCGATCAGCCAGTCCGGCGAGACGATGGACACGCTCATGGCGGTGAAGTACGCCCGCGAGCAGGGTGCGCGCACGATCTCGATCTGCAACACCCAGGGGGCGACGATCCCGCGCGAGTCCGATGCGGTGGTCTACACGCACGCGGGGCCCGAGGTCGCCGTCGCGTCGACGAAGGCCTTCGTCGCCCAGATCGCAGCGCTCTACCTCTTCGGGCTGCACCTCGCGCGCGTGCGCGGCACGCTCGACGACGCGCAACTCGCTGCGAACCTCGGCGAGCTGCAGGCCGTTCCGGGCAAGCTCGAGCAGGTGCTGGCCGAGGCCGAGAAGGTCGAGCAGCTCGCGCACTGGATGGCCGACACGCGCTCCGTGCTCTTCCTCGGCCGCCACGTGGGGTTCCCCATCGCGATGGAGGGAGCACTGAAGCTCAAGGAGCTCGCCTACATCCACGCCGAGGGTTTCGCCGCCGGCGAGCTGAAGCACGGGCCCATCGCCCTGATCGAACCGGGCCAGCCCGTGTTCGTCGTCGTGCCGAGCCCGCGCGGCTCCGCGGCGCTGCATCCGAAGGTCGTCTCGAACATCCAGGAGATCCGTGCACGCGGCGCTCGCGTCATCGCGATCGCCGAGGCGGGGGATGCCGCGGTGCTGCCGTTCGCCGACGAGGTGCTGCGCATCCCGCTCGCGGCGCCGCTCTTCGAGCCCCTCCTCGCCGTCGTGCCGTTGCAGGTGTTCGCGATGGAGCTCGCCCAGGCCAAGGGGCTCGACGTCGACCAGCCGCGCAACCTCGCGAAGTCCGTGACGGTGGAGTGACGCGCATGGATGCGCGCCGGGATGATCGGCAGGGGGCCGCGGCCGTGGAGCCGGGTCGTCGCGCATGATCGTCGGCATCGGCATCGACGTGGTCGACATCGCGCGGTTCGAGCGCTCCATCGTCCGTACGCCCGCGCTCGTCGCGCGGTTGTTCGCTGAGAGCGAACGCGATCGTCCTGCCCGATCGCTCGCCGCGCGGTTCGCGGCCAAGGAGTCGCTCATCAAGGCGCTCGGAGGGCACGCCGTGATCCGCTGGCACGATATGCGGGTCGTGCAGGACGCGGAGGGCAACCCCGGGTTCGAACTGACCGGCGAGCTGTCGCATCACGTGCGACGACTCGGCATCGATCGCGTGCACCTCTCGATGAGCCACGACGCCGGCATCGCGAGCGCCTTCGTCGTCCTCGAGTCGGACGGCGCCGGATGAGCCGGGCGCTCTTCCGTGAGGCGGTCATCGACCTCGAGGCCATCCGGCACAACGTCGCCGTCCTCGCGGCATCGGTGGCGCCCGCGCAGACGATGGTGGTGGTGAAGGCCGACGCGTACGGCCACGGAGCGGTCCCCGTCGCCCGCGCCGCGCTCGACGGCGGCGCGAGCTTCCTCGGCGTCGCCGACGTCGACGAGGCCGCCGCCCTGCGCGACGCCGGCATCGACGCCCCGATCCTGGCGTGGCTGCACGACCCCGAGGCCGACTTCGGCCCGGCCATCGAGCGCGACGTCGAGCTCGGCGTCTCGTCGGCGGACCAGCTGCGGAGCATCGCGGCGGCGGCGACCTCCCTCGGCCGCCCCGCATCGGCGCATCTGAAGATCGACACGGGACTCAGCCGCAACGGCATCCCCGCCGCCGCCTGGCCGTCGGCCGTCGAGACGGCGGCTCGCCTCGAGCGCGACGGCGTCGTGCGCGTCCGAGGCATCTTCAGCCATCTCTCGAACGCCTCCCCCGACGACGATGCCGCCCAGCTCGCCGCATTCGAGTCCGCCCTCGCGGTCGCCTCCGCCGCGGGGCTCTCGCCCGAGGTGCGGCACATCGCCTCGAGCGCGGCCGCGCTCCGCACCCCTGCCGCGCGGTACGACCTCGTCCGGCTCGGCATCGCCTGCTACGGCGTCCCGCCCTTCGGCGATGGCACGACGGCGGCCGATCTCGGCCTTCGACCGGCGATGACCCTTCGCGGCCGGGTGGCCGCCGTCCGACGCGTCGAGGCCGGCACGGGCGTGTCCTACGGCTACGTCTGGCGCGCTCAACGAGCCA